>JAOUDF010000009.1 GCA_029859385.1 Nitrospirota bacterium | reverse complement strand
CCCATATCGCCAAAAAGATGGTGGTTGAATATGGCTTCGGCGAGATCATGAAGAACAAGAGTCTCGTGGTGTTGCAGGATTTCGCCCTGACCTCGGGCGGCGACGTACTCGATGATATACAGAAAATCCTGGATAATGCCAAGGAGGCCAGCGCGGAAGTTATTTCCACCAACAGGGAGGTATTGAACCGCCTTGTGGATAGGCTCGAGAAGGAGATTCTCATGAATGGAGACAGCCTCGCGTCCTTTTTCAAAGAAAACCCTCTAACCTGAGGTGTAGCATGTCTTTTTACACCGTCATCAAGACTGAACTATCCAACAAGAAGTACCTTATCTGCGCCCTTTCGGAGATGAAGAAGCGGGGCGAGATCACCAGCTTTCTCGAGAACGAGCGCAAGGAAACCATCGAAGTTGACCGCGACGGCGACATCATGACCATCGCCAAGGAAAAGACCGGGCAGAACTTCGAGCTGGCGGGCGACAACCAGGTAGTGCAGAAATTCTCGAACCGGTTGAAGCAGTTCTATGCCTACGAGTCGATAAAGGACAACCTCCCCCTCGATTTCGAGATAGCCACGGAAACGGAAACTGAAGGCGAGATACGGATACTGTTGAAAGGGTGACCCAATGGACCGCGAGATCAGACTGAAAATTGGCCGCGACGGCAAGGTGGAGATCGACTCCAGCATCTTCGAAGACTGCAAGGACGTGGCGGCGCATTTAACCAAAATCCTCGGAACGGCGGAGAGCTTCACGGTAAAGGATGAGTTCGACCGTGAAGTCAGGATCAAGGTCGACACGGAAAAATAGACATGGGGGAGAATGATCGCCCTGCCCTGAATATACACGCGGTATTGTCCGACTCCCGGGTGAACGGTCCAGGCGCGAGGATGGTGGTTTTCTTTCAAGGGTGCGCCAGAGGATGCCGTGGCTGCTTTAACCCGGACACCCATCCGGACGAAACACGAGACCTTCTCACCGTTGACCAGATATTCCAAAAATACTATTCCGGCACTATTGAGGGAATTACCGTAAGCGGTGGCGAACCTTTTCGCCAGCCGGAGGGCCTGCGCAACCTTCTCAGCGCCGCACGAGAGGTTTATGGCCTGACTACCGTGGTCTACACCGGATATTTGCATGAGGAGCTGAAGGGGTCGCCGACCGCGGCCGAATGCCTTAAGTTCATCGATGTCCTCATCGACGGCCCCTATGACGAGGAGAACAAAGAGGAAACCCTTCTGGCGCGCGGTTCGACGAATCAAAAGTTTCATTTCTTGACGTCCCGTTACACCGTCGACGACTTCTACATGCCCGGCAGGGTCGAGGTCACCATTCGCAAGGACGGTACGGTTACGGAGACAGGCTTCAGCCGGATAGAGGTGAAGTGAGGATGAGATGGCAAACATCGAAAACCTGCGAAGTTCGCTTCTAGCCCTGAAAGATTCCTCGGACCAGGTGACCCTTAGGTCCACGCTTCCCGGCCTCCTGAGGGATATCCCCTCAACTATCGAAAATCTGGATTTGTTCGATCTGGGGCTTGAGTTGGTTAATCGTATTGCCGAACCGACGGTCCGAAGGACGGTAATTCACGACTTTATCAAACTCATTCCGGAAGGTAGTCTTTTCGCCCCTTTGTTCATGAGGTCCATGGAAACGGCGATCATCGCCGCCGATGCCATGGGTGAAGGACAGCATCGGACCCATGAGCTCCTTAAACTTGTCCACGAGCTCCCGTCAACGGAAGAGTTTCTCGACCTTCGCCGCTTGGCCTGGAGGCTCGCTCTCGGTCTTCCCGACAAGCCTCGATTCAACAAACCTTCGCTGAAAACCGTCGCCTGGGAGCTTCCCAAGTCGAGCGATTACCAGTTTTATCGGCGTTTCACTCTACTGGGCGTCGCCAAGGAACTCCCCCGGGAAGCCGAATTCCTCGACCTGTATGAGGATGCTATCAACCTGGCATTGCAGGCAATAGAGGTTATAGAGGAACCGTATTACCGGAAATACGCGCTCCTCTATATAGCCGAGGAACTAAGATCAAGGGAGGACTTCCCCGAGCTCTACCGGCGCGTGGTAACTGAGGCAAGGAATGCGGCGTTGAGCATCGAGGACCAGTTTGCCCGCGAACATGCGCTGGTAGAGGTCCTGAAAGAGCTTCCCAAAACCTCGCAGTATACCGACCTGTTGATGGAAACCGTTGAGCAATCGCTGGAGTTTTTCACCATACGGAAGTGGCTTGAAGACGTGGAGGCTACCGACGTCGTCGATTTTGTCCTCTCCGCCGAAGAGCCCGGCATGAAGGAATCCAAGAAGAACCGCTACTCCCGCGAAAAGTATTCGACCATCCTCGCAGCTGAGCTTGACAAATTCAGGGAACAACTAAGTGATGTCCGGTTCATCGAGGTTCTCAAACCTTATACCCACGTATGGATTCAGCCAAAGCGTCTGAGGGAAGCCGTTCGCAAGGTAGTTGCCCACCTTGAGGCGCTCAAGGACAGGTATCACGGAAGAGAGATAGAGCGGCCCGTATTCCTGCATGAGTTCCACCCGGCCAGTGCACATGCCACCAGAAAGAAGACCGCCGAAAAAGACTGCATATCCATCGATCTTGGGGCAACGCATACCGTTATCATGCGCAAGAAAGGAAAGGAGCAGCCGGATTTCATCTCTCTGCCTTCCATCAGTCGCCGGAACGATTCGGTACACCTTATCCCGACGCTGCTGGGCAGCGAGACAAATGCCATTGGTGCGGAAGTCCTTGAGGAAAATCCCATATCCAACATCAAGCAGTTGTTGCTGGATCGAAATCCCAGGGGCAAAGAATATATGGAACGTTTTTTCAAGACCCTCTGCCAGCACCTGAAAAAAGCAACGGTGACCGGCGGGTGGTTTTCGATGGTCTCGAAGAGCATGACGGAGGTTGTCTACCTCAGCGCGCCGGTAGGTTTTCAGGGCTACAAGAAGGCCATGAAGGAGATGGCGCGCAAGCAGATCAGTGGCGCGGAGATAGAGCTTATCGAAGAGCCGCTGGCCGCGGCTATCGGCTACCAGGTGGTCGAGGAGAGAGACAAGATAGTTCTTATCATCGATTTCGGCGGCAGTACGCTCAACACCATGATCGTCAGGGTCAATGTAGATGAGATTCATGTCGTGGCCAAGCCTGAGCGGGCGTTGATGCTCGGCGGGCACGATATAGACCACTGGCTGGCGGAACATCTGGCCGAAAAAAGCGGCCTTGCGACGGAGACATTGCCTTATCGA
Organism: Nitrospirota bacterium; assembly: GCA_029859385.1. Lineage (GTDB taxonomy): Bacteria > Nitrospirota > JAOUDF01 > JAOUDF01 > JAOUDF01 > JAOUDF01. The sequence goes on along the minus strand of JAOUDF010000009.1, from coordinate 24,972 downwards.
CTGCTCACCCAGGCCGAAGAGATCAAGATAGAGCTGTCTCGGAAAAATGAAGTGCCCTTTGAATGGGAGGGGCGACATATCTGCGCGATAACACGGGAAGAGCTGGAAGACATCCTCGATCAGCATGAATTCTACAAGAATGTAGATCGCACCATCTCGAACGTTCTTAAAAAAGCCGAGAAAGTAGGTGTCAGAAAGGATCGTATAGAGTCGGTTCTGATGACGGGTGGCTCATCGCTGATACCGTCATTCAGGGACAAGATAGGACATGTATTCCCGGAGCTGAGGCGGCATAACCTGATTTATGACCATAGCCCTTTTACTGCCGTAGCCCTTGGAGCAGCCCTCTATGGGACAAAAGAGATTTCCGACAGGCATCTCAGCATGGCTTATGCGGTACGCCATACCAGCACTGACCCGGATACCCCTTTTACCTACAGTATCGTACTGGAAAAAGGCGACTCGCTACCCCTTGAAAGAACCTTTAAAATTAGTGCGTCACACAAACTCGGCCTGCAAAGCGAGATAGACCTTCAGTTGTTTGAGGTCCCGGAAAATCTTGTCGTCCGACGATGGGTCGCCGAATCCGGTGTTGAATATATCAGGCAAGAGCTGCAGCAGACGAAGGATGTTCAACTGTCGGCATTGAAAACCCTGACGCTCGCCTATGACGTTATCCTGCATGACGAAGTCGAAATAACATTGCATGTCACCGAGACGGGACAGCTGTCCGTCGGCTACGGCGCCGGCAGGAACAGACGGCTGGACGCGGGAATCCTGCTGCGCTGATGATAAACCTGTTCATACTTCGAGACTGACGGCCGAGGTTTTCTCGTGCCGTCAGCCCTTGCCCCTTTAATTCCCTATCGCCACGTCCGTCTTATAGGTCTGGCACGCCTGCGAGCAACGAGTGCAATAATAGGTGTGGTTAAGATCATACTCCTTGAACACCGGGCAGGTTTCGCAGAGGCACCCCTTTTCCCACTTGATCACCTTGCTTGCCCCATTGAGGGGGAAGCAATAGCCGATCAAGTCGTCCCCCTTGACATAGCTTGGACACCGTGCACACAAACATTTGCCGACAACTTCGTTCTGCTTCTTTTCGTATTCCGCCCTGCTGATACCCTCTTCTCCAAACTTGTCGTATTCGCTGAACGCCATCGTCCACCTCCCTTGAATAAAGTTCACTACTGTCAACTTAACATGCTAACGCCTTCTGTCAAGGAGGTGTAAGACGTCATTATTACAGCGTTTTTTGCCGTTTATCGTAGCTGCGTAAATTTTATTCGACAATTTTGCAGGATATGCTATTACTATTACACAGTCTAACCTTAACTATTTGACTTCAAACGACTTTACCCCCTTATGAGAGAATTGCGATGGATAACCAAGCAAAAGTAGTTGCGGAGATTATCGATGACCTGCGCAGGGTATTTCAGGTCACAAACGAGCATTCCAAGCGGGCCCAGCGAGAGACAGGCGTGACGGGCCCGCAGCTCTGGGCGATAAAAACCATCGCTGAGTTCGCTCCGATCAATGTCTCTGAACTGGCCCGTCGCATGTACCTGCACCCTGCAACAGTGGTAGGAATCATCGATCGCCTTGAAGCCAGCGGCCTTGCAGAACGCAAACGCTCCCGCGATGATCGGAGAGTCGTCATGGTGGGGCTGACGGCAAAAGGTAAGGAGCTGGTCGCCCAATCTCCGGAGGTAGCCCAGGGAATCCTGGTGAAGGGACTGGAAAGGTTATCGGCAGGTGAGCTTACGAATATATCTACCGGATTAAAGCGGCTGGTTTCTATCCTTGGGGCTCGGGAGATCCCTCCTCAGCTAATCCTCACTTCAGAATATAACCTGCCGGAGAACCAGTCTGGCACTGGCATATAGTAAAAAAGCCCTTTAAGATCAGAAATTACTCTTCGATCCGGCCAGTGAGATGGAAGCGAGAGGTTCTCGTATTATTGAAGCAAAGAATACATGCTGTAACCCAAAAAGACGATCCCTGCGACCAGATTGATTTTTCTGGTTTTTTCGGAATAACGAGGTATAAAGACAGCGTCAATTCTGATAAGTTCTGTCAATCTGTTTCTTACAAATGATGCCATTATAAGAATCAGGCCATAGATTGCGCCCCCAACGTTAACGATAATATCCATAATTCACTTCCTGTAGATCGTTTTAGAGTAGATCGCGAATTAAATCCCTGAAATTTCCGCACACTTGCGGTAAAGAAAAAGGGGGAGGCCAAAGCCTCCCCCGACGAATAGATGCGTGGTATATCGATACCTAGGGATTCTTTATATCTGCCTTCGGCCCCAGATAATACCACCAGTTCAGCACGCAGCAGACGGCATAGAATATGCCAAATCCGATAAGTGCATTCTGCGGTGTTCCTGCCTTGATCTGCTCACCGATAATCTGGGGAGCAAGGTAGGCGCCGTAAGCAGCAACCGCCGAGGTCCAGCCAAGAACCGGGCCGGCCTGCTCTTCATTAAAGACCATGGCGATGGTGCGGAAGGTCGAACCGTTGCCGATACCCGCGCCAAGGAACAGCCCCATGAAGCTGAAGAAGAAGGGCCAGAAGTAGATTTCGGGGTTAGGTACCTGGAACGCCTTGTTCATGTAGTAGGCGGCGCACCCCGCACTGATCATCATAAGGTACGAGCAATACTGGGTAACTCTTGCACCACCAAGTTTGTCGGAAAGCCAGCCGCCGGGAGGGCGGATGATCGCTCCGATAAACGGTCCGATCCAGGCAAAGGTCAGCGCGCTGGGACCGTTGGCATTAACCGCCGCGTGACTCCACACTCCGGTTGCAGGATCAAGCACGTGCTGGAAGCCGAAAATAACCTTGATCGAAAGGGCGAAGGCTGCCGAGTAGCCGATGAACGATCCGAATGTCATGGTGTAGATAACCGACATGACCCAGGTGTGCTTGTTGTTGAAAATCTTGAACTGCCTTGCGAGGTTCTGCTGGATGGATGGAGGAGTGAGGTACCTCATGGCCATGAGCACAAAGAAAAGAATCGCCGGAATAACGATCCACTTGCTCAGCAGACCCAGTCCGGTAGGTGCCGGCAGCAACAGATAGAGACCGACACCCGCAACGATGAAACCGATAACGAGCAGATAGGTGATTTTGAAAAAGGCCGTCACGGGATTCCCGATGTCGGGAGAGACGGACTCTGTCCTGATGTTGTTCATACCGAACCAGCTTGCAAAAGCAAGCGGAACCAGGAAAATAAGCCAGACGAATCCGCCGTTCTGTATCCAGGTTTGGGATCCGGCGGGGATCTTGCCTATCAGCGTACCGCTGGTCTTCTGAAGTACCATCGGGTCGCCGCTGATAGGACCCAGGAGGGCAAAGGTCATCACCAGCGGAATCAGGATCTGCATGGTGGTAACACCAAAGTTACCCAAACCGGCGTTGAAGCCAAGGGATGTTCCCTGCACTCTCTTGGGGAAAAAGAAGCTGATGTTGCTCATGGAGGAGGCAAAGTTACCGCCACCGAAACCGGACAGGAAGGCCAGGGCCTGGAATATCCAGAGAGGGGTATTGATATCCTGCAGCGCAAAAGCCGTACCGATGGCCGGAATCATAAGGAGTGCAGTCGTAAAGAATATGGTGTTCCTGCCGCCAGCCAACCTGATCATGAAGGAACTGGGAATCCTGAGGGTGGCTCCCGTAAGACCTGCAATTGCCGAAATGGTAAACAGCTGCGGCTGCGTGAACGGGAAACCAATGTTGAGCATCTGTACTGTGAGGATGGACCACATCAGCCAGATGGCGAATCCGTTAAGCAAACAGGGAATCGAAATCACAAGATTCCGTGTCGCTATCTTTTTTCCTGTTGATTCCCAGAAACTATTATCTTCTACTCGCCAATCTCTAATATCTGCCATGATGTCTCCTTGCTATAACCGTTGTGACTCTTGTGAGCGTCCGTCATTTGGGGTCGCTCACTGGTTCTGAGTCGCAATAGCCTTCCTCCTGCGGAATGCCGAAAAGTCGGAAAATCCCGAGTTTCGACGACATTCATTCTGCTACTGCAGCTACTACTCTGTAGTGAGCCGCCTGTATACGCATCCGCATGAGGTTCTTGCGACCCGATAGGATAATCCTATAACCCTCTTTAAGTTTCTCTTTTCTAGACTTTTTATACGCATATGTCATCTGCTGGGCTCCCTATCACCTCCTTTTAAGCAAGATTTTATTCTGAAGAATACGACCTACTAATACCTATGATGCTTACGATATACGTTGTATCGCATGCCCGATCTATGGCGGCTGTTCTGGCGAACTGTAGTCGCGGCGCCTTGATAATCGACCTTTTAGCGCTATGAAACCATAAGGCATGTGGCAACTAAATGCAACTGAAAATATTTGATGGCAGACAATATTTTCACATGATATTGGCATACAAATGAAGCATAGGTGTCAAAGTGATGCGCACATGGATAGAAGAACAATTATTTCGGAACCGGCAGTTGCCCAACCGCTAGGCGAGTGGCATTAGAATTGGTAGGGCCCATCGTTTGACGAGAAAAACCCACGATGCAGATTTTGGTGTGTCGACTATCTCTGCTCAGTGGATTCAGGCGCAGCAAGACTGACTGTTATTGTCATATTAGTAACACAAGGTCTTGCTGTTATAGCCTGTTAAAAATAAGGATATGCCAGATAGCCAACCAGTAGTAGGCCGATGACAAGATTCAACGGTCTTGTTGCAGCGGAGGGGTTAGGTATGAAGAGGGCGTCAATCCTGATTGCGTTGGTGAATGCGTTGTGAATAAAGGTAGCGGCAATAAGAGTAACACCGTAAAGAATGCCGCCGACAGTAATTATGAAATCGAGCATAGAAAATGCGGGGGAAGGCTGCCCTTCCCCCGTCTATCCTTGGAATAATAGAAGCTAATAAGCAACCTGACACGTCTTACTGTCAGGTAGTCTTTGTCTAATATGTTATGGGTTTGCGCTTATGTACTTCTGCCGGTCGGACTCGGATATCCTGTCCCACCAGGTCTTACCGACGCCCCAGTCACCGCGCTCGGCACCAGGTTTGGTATAGTAAACCCAGTTGATGAGAGATCCAACCGCATAGAAGGCGATGGCACCCCAGAAGAAGGCATTGGCTGAACCGAACTTGGTGATAGAGGCGCCTATCAGAGACGAGAAGATAAAGGGACCGTACGCGGCCCATGCAGCCGTCCAGCCTAGGAGCTGAGAACCCATCCGCGGATTGTAGGCGTAGACGATAGGGTACTGACGGAAAGTGGCAAAATTACCAATTCCTGCCATCAGGAACATCCAGAGCATGATCGCGACAAACCCTGTAAATTGATCGATGGATGTGGGCGTCAGGTAGCCGCCGAATATCAGGGCTAATGCGCCTGCCATCAGACCCATACCTGAGAGCTGAGTGAAGACGCTACCGCCCCACTTGTCCGACAGCGGGCCACCGACAAAACGAATGATAGACCCGATAAAAGGTCCCATCCAGGCATACTTTAACGGATCTGGCGCCATAGCCAGGTCCATGCCAGGGATGTTTCCATAGATGGTCTTGATCATAAGCGGGAATGCAGCTGAATATCCGGCAAACGAGCCGAAGGTCATGATATAGGTCCAGGTACACAGCCAGCCATGTTTATTGTCCGTCATATTCTTGACCATTGTCCCGATGGACGTCTTTTTCAGGGGAATACTACGCAAGTATATCCAGGAGATGACTCCGGCGACAAAAAGCCATGGAACGTACCAGAAAGCGGCGTTCTGGAGCCAGATGTCCTTCTTGATAACTTTCTTGACGGTCAGATCGGTGACAACACCGGCTTCGTTCTTCTTGACTTCGACCTTCAGTCCTTTAGTCAGCTCGCTTTCCGTAAGGACAACATTCTGAACCGCCCCGGCCTCATTTTTCACAACGGTTATGACTTGGGCGAGGTCCTCTTTGGCGACAACAACATCTTTAACGACACCAGCTTCTTTGGTGATCTTCACGTCAAAGACCGGCGTGGCCTTTGTGAAGATCTGCGGCGCACCTGCCGCGCCAATAACGGAAAAGCCGATTATCCACGGGGTCACAAACTGAACAAGGCTTACACCGAAGTTACCGATGCCAGCCTGAAGTCCCATGGCCGTGCCCTGCAGCCGCTTCGGAAAGAAGAGACTCGTAGAGGGCATGAAGGACGAAAAGTCGCCTCCACCAAATCCGCAGAGGAACGAGATGATCAGAAAATGCATATACGGTGTTTCGGGGTTTTGCACCGCGTAAAACAGCCAGACCATCGGAAGGATTTTAAGAAATGCTGCAATTGACACCACTATTCGTGTACCGAATATCGGGATTAGGAACGCATGTACGACGCGCATACTCCCGCCGGCAAGGCCCGGCATCGCCGCGAGCCAGAAGAGCTGCATTGTGTCAAACTTGAAGCCGATTGCAGGTAGCCTAACGACAACGGCACTCATCACAAACCACGTAGCAAAAGAAGCGATCAGGCCGAACGTAGTCACGGCAAGCGTCGCCCAAGCGCGGCTCGCCCCCTGCTCTTTCCAGAATTGCGGATTTTCAGGTTCCCATTTAGCTAGATAAGACATTCGAAAAGCCCCCTTGTAGACAAATCATTTGTAAGGTGAATAATTGTTAATCAGAAAATTGGTACAAAAAAAGGCGGGCTAGAAGCCCGCCTTTTCTTATTTGTACTGCACTATATTTTCTGTTCGACTATCTCGACTGTACCACCGCACAACCTGGTAGGGTCTGCTGAGGTACTTGTAGATGTTGATGACGAAGAAGTGTACCAGCCGCGTGAACGGAATCAACGCGACGATGACCATGGCGTTGATGATGTGCAGCTTCGTAAGAAGCGGCAGGTTTGCCACCAGATCAACGTTGGGATTCAGCGCGATGATCGACCACAGGTACGGAGCAGCTGCGGCAGCATACCAGTTGGAACCCCACTTGTAGAGGATAGCCGTCAGTACGCCGGTGATAACCTGAATCAGCAGCACGAGGAGCAGAAGTGCATCCCACTGGCTGGTTACTGCCTTGGCACGGACGTTGGTCAGCCTGCGGTAGATCAGTGCTACCAGGCCGAACAGCGCCAGAAGACCCATGGCCAGACCTGTCACCTCAAGGATGATCAGCCGGATCGGGGAACCGTTCCATGCCAGCAGGCCAGCGGGAATCAGGAACCCGAACAGGTGGATCAGCAGTACGGTGATGATACCGTAGTGCCAGGGAAAAGACCCGAAGAACAGGGTCTTGTTCTCAAGAAACTGAGACGACTGCGTCGACCAGGTGAACCGGTTGGAGTTGTACCTGTAGATCGCTCCGGCGATGCCTATGACCAGCAGGACATAGGGCAGAACGCCAAATAACAGGGTATTCATCAATTAATCTCCTTTTCGTCTTTGATGTCTCTGTCAAGAATCTTGTAGATGGCGTTGATCAGATGCTTGTACGCGTTCTTCCGTGCCTGGAAATTTCTGTCGAGCTTTTCCATGGCCTGGATGACGTAGCTCTTTACAAAGTTCTTCTTCAACGCCTCGTTTTCAAGGTGACCGACGAACCGAAGGATTACCGAGAGGTTGTCAGGGAGTTCCCCTTTGGCGACATCGTCATAGGGGAACCCCTGCTCCCGATACATCGTCTTGATGGTGAGCAGGTTCCTGGCCCTCTTGAAGCCTTCAAGAACATAGTATCCCATATCGAGGGTCGTTTCCGACGTAAGCTCGAAGGTATAGGAGTACAACTCCTGAAGGCTGCCGAGGGTCAGCCTGTCCACATCCTTCTTGAATGAGTTGAGCTCGCGGGCCACCTCTTCCGGATAGTTTCCTCTGGTGACGATATCGATACATTCGTCAATGAGGGACCGGACATCCTCGTGAGGATAGGCCAGCAATACACCGAGGTTTGTATAAAGCTTTCTGAGCTCGACCATTTCGCCTATTACCACTGCCTTCCGATAAGCTCCTTCTTCTTCGTACCGAAGCCGACGGTGCCCCTCTTCTCATACATGGTCCTCGGGTCGACCGTGCTCTTGCTCTCACGATGCGTCTCGGGGATAACGAACCTTTCCTTGTATGTGGCGAGGGTGTTCAGCCTCGTGATCTCGTCGGAATCCTGGGCAGTAAGGCCCACCTCGGAAAGCGCCTTCTTGACATCGCTCTCGCTGATGTCGCCTACGCGCTTGAAGCGCTGATGCATCCTGACCGCCATCTGCTTCTTCAGCGACTCGATGACAGGGGCCTCGTTTCCGGCGCTGAAAAGGTTCGCCAGATACTTGATCGGAATCCTCATCTTGTCGAGATCGTTGAAGAACCCGTCGGCTTCAGGATCGAACAGACCACCCTTGTCCGCCTTGGCCTGATGCAGGATCGGGGAGAGCGGCGGAATGTAGGTGTTCATCGGCAGCGTCCTGAACTCGGGATGATGCGGCAGCGAAATCCTCCACTTGACGAAGAGGTTGTATGCCGGAGAGTTCTGAGCGGCCTTCAGCCAGTTGTCTTCGATACCGGCGGCACGGGCAGCCTCGATGACCTTGGGATCGTTGGGGTTGAGGACGATCTTCCTCATCCCTTCGACCAGCTGGTCGTCGGACAGCTTTGCCGTCTCCTCGATCTTTTCAGCATCGTAGAAGAGGGCGCCGACGGTACGGATTCTACCGGTGCACGCATGGGCGCAGGCGTTGGCCTGGCCGGACTCGGTCCTCGGGTAGCAGAATATGCACTTCTCGGACTTGCCGGTTGCCCAGTTGTAGTAAGGCTTCTTGTACGGACAGGCGCTTACGCAGAACCTCCAGGCGCGGCAGGTATCCTGGTCGATGAGAACGATACCGTCCTCACCACGCTTGTAGATGGCGCCTGAAGGACATGCGGCGACGCATGCCGGGTTGAGACAGTGATTACAAATACGCGGCACGTAGAAGTAGAAGAGCTTGTGGAACTTGGTAAGCATCTCCTTGGTCGACTCCGACAGCCCCTTGAGATTGGGATCGTTGGTCGCGTAGAGCGGCGAACCGCCCATGTCGTCGTCCCAGTTGGGGCCGAGGGTGATCTTCTCCATGAACTCGCCCGTGATGAGCGACTTCGGCCGTGCTACCGGCTGGTGTTCGCCAGCCGGAGCATTGAACAGGTTCTGATAGTCATAGGTGAACGGCTCGTAGTAGTCATCAATGGTCGGCAGGTTCGGCTGGAAGAAGATGCTTGCCAGCGTCCTCAGCTTGTTACCCTTGATGAGCTTCAGACGGAGGCTGCCATCGGCAACCTCCCATCCGCCACGGTACCTTTCCTGGTCTTCCCAGGTTACGGGATAACCGGTGCCGGGCTTCGTCTCAACGTTGTTCCACCACATATACTCAGCGCCTTGACGCGAGGTCCATACGTTTTTGCAGGAGACGCTGCAGGTATGGCACCCGATACACTTGTCAAGGTTAAAGCTCATTGATAATTGGGCTCGAATATCCATTACCACTCCACCTCCTGATTCTTCATCTTCCTAAGTAAGATGGTCGTATCCCTGATGACTACGATAGGACCCCACGAGTTGAACCCGTACGAGAACTGCCCGTAACCGGCAACGCTCAGGGTCGGCGACTTCAGCCTCTGCCTCGGGAGACTGTTATGGAAGCCGCCCCTGATCTTGTTCCGGGTCTGAGCAAGCGGGATGTTGATCGTCCGCTCCTGGGAGTGATAGGCGTAGCAGGTACCCGACGGAATTCTGGCGCTGACGACGGCACGGGCCACGTAGACACCGTTGTCGTTATACGCCTCAACCCAGTCGTTATCCTTGATGCCCGCACTCTCCGCATCCCTGTCGTTAACCCAGATGCTGTTGCCGCCGCGAGACAGCGTGAGCATGCGCAGGTTATCGTAGTGAGTGGAGTGGATCTGCCACTTGCCGTGAGGGGTAATATAGTTAAGGTGCAGCGCACCGGCCCTGTCGCTCTTCTTGACCTCGTTCATCTTGTTCGGGTCGAGCTTGTACTTGTGCGTAGGCAGCGCCTCGCCGAACTGAAGATAGGTCGGATGATCAAGATAGAAATGCTGCCTGCCGGTCAGAGTCCTCCAGGGAAGCCTGAAGTCAACCTGGTTACAGTAGGCGTTGTAGGTCCTTCCGTTACGCGTATCGCCGGTCCACAGAGGGCTGTTCAGACACCTCCTCGGCTGGGCGACGATATCGTCGTAGTTGGTACGGAAGTTCCTGTCGGGGCCGGCGATCTCCTCGGCAAGACCGTGATACTCGGTATGCGAGAGGTCCAAAGCCTTGGGGGTCAGTTCCGCATGCTTCGTAGTCCAGACCCTGGATGGATCGTGGCCGAAGATCTTCTTGACCGATTCCTTGGCTTCCTTGAAGTTGTCGCCGTGGAGACCGGTATGGTGCTCCTCTTCCTGCCATGCCTGGTAGCAAGCCTCGCCGTTGGTGACGTTGGAGAAGAACATGACGCAGTTCGCCGCCTCCTTCGCCTCCCTCAGGGAGATGTACTTCTCGCCACCCCATTCGACGGTGTCGACGTGGGTGTCGTTGATGTACTCCTCGTAGAACGGCTTGCCGTTGAGCAGGATGCCGTGGAACCCGTACTTGGTCTTCATCAGAGGCCCGAAGGAGATGTACTTGTTGTACGTATTCGGGTAGTCCCTGGTAACGACCGTCAGGGTCGGAGCGGTCTGGCCCGGAATAAGGTCACAATCGCCCTTCTTCCAGTCCTTGACGGTAGGAATGGCCGGCTGCTGGATCTCGCCGGGGGTATCGTGCATGAGCGGAGTCGAGACGATATCCTTGACGGGGTTTGGCAGATGCTTGGCCGCCAGATCGGAGAACTTCTTCGCGATAAACTTGAAGGCGTCCCAGTCGCTCTTGGCTTCCCAGTTCGGCGCAACCGCCGCGCCCATGGGATGGATGAAGGAATGGAGGTCGGTGGTGTTGATGTCCTCCTTTTCATACCAGTGGGCAGCCGGAAGTACGATGTCGCTGTAGGTCGGCGTGGTGTTCATGCGCATGTTGAGATCGACCACCAGGTCGAGCTTGCCGAGAGGCGACTCCCTGTACTTCATCTCGGTAATGTGGGGCTTAGCCACCTCTTCGCAATCGATGTTGTGGTGCGTACCGAGGATGAACTTGAGGAAGTACTCCTGACCGCGGGCAGATGAACCCAGGGCGTTGCCGCGCCAGATCATCCATACGCGAGGCCAGCTTTCCGGTGCATCGGGATCGGTGACCGTGAAATCGATTGCACCGCTCTTGAGCTGCTTGACGGTGTAGTCGATGATCTCGGCGTCGGTCTTGGCGCCGGCCTTCTGGGCCTCATCCGCGACCACCAGCGAGCTCTTGTTCCACTGGCCGTACCAGGGCAGACCGCCCAGACGGACGGCTTGCACCTGCCAGTCGGCGCAGTGCTTGTAGGTAACCGCATCCTTGTCCGGCATGACGGCGTAGTCAGTGAGAGCGTCGTCATACTTGAACATCTGGGTATGAACATACCAGAAGCTGGGGGTGTTCTGAAGCCTGGGAGGCCTCTGCCAGTCAAGACCCAGCGAAATCTGGCCCCATGCATCGAAGCAAGCCAGCTTTTCCTGACCCACGTAGTGGTTCTGACCGCCGCCATTTCTGCCGATACAGCCGCAGAGCATGAGCGTGCCCATCATCGTCCGATACATGAGGTCGGAATGGTAGTAGTGGTTGTAGCTCGATCCGGTAAGCACGAAGGATCGACCCTTCGTTACCTCGGAGTTGGAAGCAAACTCCCTCGCCACCTGAATGACAGTGGCGCGGCCGATGCCGGTGTACTTCTCCTGCCATGCGGGGGAGAAGCCCTTGTCGTCATCGTAGTTCTTGGCGAAGTCGCCGGAAAGACCGGCGCGAGGAACGCCAAGGTGCGATACCTGCATATCGAAAACGGTGGTTACCGGAATCCTGCCCTCGGTGACCGTTTCGACATACATGACCGGTACCTGCCTCTTGTAGACCTCGCCCGTGTCGAGCTCGTAGAAAGCACACTCCTCGACGCCATCCTTCACATCCAGGAGGGTCAGGGAGGGGTCGAAGGTCTCATTGGACTTGCCGTCCTTGATAAGGGTGTTCCACTTGCCGTGGTTGTTATCCTTCTTCGGCCAGCGGTAGCCCATGCCGCCGTAGGTGATCCGCGCCTTCTTGGCCTTGGCATCCCACATGGCGTACTTCCACTCGGCGTTATCTTCGTCGGCATAGTCCTTGAGGTCTGCCGCAATAAGAAAACGACCCATCTCCAGACCGTTCTTGGTCTTGCGCAGCTTCACAAGGTGGGGCAGGTCGGTGTAGGCCTTTGAGTACTCGACGAAGTAGGGAACCTGCCTGTCGAGGTAGTACTCCTTGATGACAACATGGTTGATCGCCATCCAGATGGCACCGTCGGAGCCGGGCTTGACCGGCAGCCAGAGGTCGGCATACTTCGCCGTTTCCGAATAGTCGGGGGTCATGACCACCAGCTTGGCGCCGCCCGCACGAAGCTCCGCAATAAAGTGGGCGTCGGGGGTACGGGTTCTGTTGGGGGTCGCGCCGGTGACGACCGCGTAGCCGGCATGGTACCAGTCGGCACCCTCGGCAACGTCGGTCTGCTCACCCCATACCTGGGGATGGGCATTCGGAAGGTCGGTGTAGTAGTCGTAGAAGCTCATGCTCACGCCGCCGATCATCTGATGATAACGGGCGCCTGCGGCATAGCTGATCTGAGACATGGCAGGGATCGGCGAGAAGCTGATGTTCCTGTCAGGCCCGTACTTCTTGATGGTGTAGATCTGGGCAGCGGTGATGATCTCGGCAGCCGTGTCCCAGTCGAACCTGCGGAAACCGCCCTTGCCGCGCGCCCACTTGATGTTCTTGCTCAGCTCGGGGTTCTCCACGATGCTCGTCCATGCATCGACGGGATCAGCGTGCTTGGACTTGGCTTCCTTCCATGCATCGATCAGTACGCCGCGAACGTAGGGGTACTTGATACGAACCGGGCTGTACACATACCAGGAGGCGGAAATACCCCTCTGGCAACCGCGCGGCTCATACGGCGGCACTGTGGGGTCCAGAAGCGGGTAGTCGGTAGCCTGAAGCTCCCAGGTAATAATCCCGTCCTTTACATAGACCATCCAGCTGCAGCCACCGGTACAGTTGTTCCCGTGGGTGCTTCGCACCATCTTGTCATATTGCCAGCGATTCCTGTAAAACTCTTCCCACCCTCTCTTGGCCGGGATTATTTCATCCTGAATCCATGTAGACATATTATCTATGATCCTCCCTTTTCACCGTAATTTCTCACAATGCCTCAGAGGCCTTGTTCCGTGGTCCCCGCCTGCCAACATCCGGCGGAGCCTGTAAGGCGAGTTAAGCTCCTCCCTTGCCACCGTAATTACGCCAAATCGCATCGTGGGCGGTATCGCGGTTTCTCTTGCTGTACCTGCCGCTCCAGATCAGACCGAAGAGAACCAGCATACCGACAGAACCCAATATGCCGATCCCGGCGAATGTTCCGGTACCCGCGGAAGCCGGTGTCTGCTGACCCTGGCCCTTGAGGAACGCCCTCAGATGATCTACCTCTTCATCGGTCACATTCTTGGCCTTGAAGATGGGGCCCATGGTGGGACTGCCGTCGCTGTTGATCCAAACAGCGCTGAGCAAGGGGTTCTTCGTTTCATCAACGTAGACCTTGGTGAGATCAGGACCAAGTGTACCGCCGCCAAGTGTGCCGATGCTGGCGCCATGACAGGAGATACATGCAGGACCTCCGTTTGCGAAACCCTTTTCGCCCGTGAACAGGGCCTTACCGATAGCCGCATCGCCGGCCTCTGCCGGTGCTGCCGCCGGTGCTTCCGCTGCCGGCGCTTCTGCCGCCGGTGCCTGCTGATCCGTCGCTGCCTGCTCAGCTCCCGCCACCATCGGCATGATGCCGGACATGAGGGCTATTGCTGATACTACCGCAAACTTCTTTGCTACTCTTCTTGCACTGCTTTTCAACTTCATTCTGTATCCTCCTTTCTGTGTTGTTATTTCCGTCTTGTTCGACCAGCCGCTGCAACCACGCTATACTAGGTTTTCACGGTTTTCAAGACTATTGTCCGAGACTAAAGTCACACCCTGTGGTCACAAAAGTCACAGGAGAGAGGCAGTATAGTGAAAAGTCGCAAAGCATGTCAATCATTTGTTGAGTGCCTGAAAAAAAAATCTCATCCGTAAAAGCACCTTAATAAACGGGCAGTTATGAGATGGTCAACCAAATACATCGCCAGGCTTTTATGATGGCGATCATACACTCGGCCGGGATTCTTAATATGACACGTTACTGTAGATACGATTTCCACGGCTGCTCCATCAGACCGTAGATGGTATTTGAAGAAGGCATGGATGCTGCCTCGCGGTTAAACCGCGAGGCAGCATCCATATAAAGCATGTTACGGAAGGAACCTCTAACCGTTAATAAGTAATGGTCGGTTTTTAATGCCCGCCTTCCATCATCGCCTTATCAACAGATGAGAGCTGGTACTCTGCAGCGAAAGCACCTTCCGGCTCCTTAAGGAAGAACAAGCAGAACAGGAAGGTAACGACTCCACTTGCACCGAGGAACCAGAAGAACTGGCTGTCGGTCATGAAGGTGTAGCCGGTCAGGTAGATGGTCGCACCGACATTGCCGTATGCACCGACGTAGCCGGATACGTTCCCGGTGATACGTCTCTTGATGAGAGGAACGATGGCGTAGGTGGTACCGCAGCCGCCGGTTACGAAGATGGCGCAGAGAAGGGTTACGGCAACCGCCATCCATACCGGCCAGGAGGAGTTGATGAGACCCATGAGGCCGAAAGTCACGGCGCAGCCCGCAACATAGATGAGCATAGCCATCCTTCTGGTGGGCATACGGTCGGAGATCCATCCGCCAAGGGCACGGGAGAAGAAGTTGAGCATGGCGAAGACCGAAGCAATGAGGCCGGCCATCTGCGGGGTCATGTTGAAGGTCTTCTGGAAAAAGGTGGGGAGCATCGAAATGACACCGAGTTCGGCTCCGAATGTCGCCACATAGCACATACAGAGGCAGGCAACGTTGGTAAATCGGTACCTGTCATCCGCCGGCACCCCTTTCTTGAGAATGGGCATGTTGTACCGTACGATCTGGGCACACTGGTACACAACCACCACGACAATAATGATGTAGAAGATGGTTGCTGCCTCATCGCTCATGAATTTCATGCCGTTGATCTTCCATACCAGGATGGCGAGGACACCGATGACCGGTATAGTCCAGATGATGGCGTTGATCATGTCGGCAAAGCTGCTTACCTCAATAGCCGGGGCCTTCTTGGGCTTGAGGTGCTTTACGCCGGGAGGCCCGTCGGTTATGGCAAACCAGTAGTAGATGCCGTAGAGAAGCATAACACCGCCACTTACGGCCATTGCCACTCGCCAGCTGTCAAAGACGTTAAGCGCAAGGATCGGCATGAGGATGGCCGCGATGGACGAACCCCAGTTGCCGAGGCCTGCTTCAACACCCTGGGCAAAACCGATATCCCTGGGCTTGAACCAGAGCGACGTCATGTGGATACCCACGACGAAGCCGGTGCCCACCATGCTCAGGACCAGACGAGAAACAAGAAGCTGCATGTAGTCGGTGCCGAAGGCAAAGAAGAAACAGGGAATAGCCATCACCACCATGACAAAGGTGAAGGTCTTTCTTGGTCCGATACGGTCGGAGATCATGCCGATGAGAACGCGGCCCGGAACGGTCAGGGCCACGTTGCAGATGGCAAGGATCTTCATCTGCTGCATGGTGAAGCCTGTGTCCTGGGCGATCGTCGTCATGAGAGGTGCCATGTTGAACCAGACGAAGAACGTCAGGAAGAATGCAAACCACGTCTTATGAAGGGCGACGATTTCGGGTCGACCAAATTTCAGGAGGTCGCCCCAGCTCATCACCTTATCTTTTTCTGTAGCCATAGTTAAGCCCTCTATAATTTTGTTGACCCGTTTAGTGCATTACCAGTATGGGACAGTCCGCGTGGCGGACCAGATATGCGCTGACACTGCCCAGATGCATCCCCGGTATTATGCCGCCGCCGCGGCGGGCGACAACGACAAGGTCAGGCGATTTTTTCTTGATCGCATTCAGGATCATCACCCTCGGGTCGCCTGTCGCAAGGATGCAGGTAGGATTAAGGCCCTGCCCAGCTACCCAGCTGCACGCCTGCTTGAGGTCAGCGTTTCTGGCCTGTTCCCATTCTTCGTATGCCTCTTCGTCATGACTGGTGGCGTCTATCGGGGGCTCTGTTACTGTAAGCACAACCACTTCAGGATTCACGGGCTTAAGGATTGCGATCGCTTTTTCCATAGCTGTTTGAGCTCGATCTGAACCATCGTGACAAATCAATACTTTCATTTCAGCACCTCCCTTCCCGTTTTGTATATGTCTTCGTATTTCAGGTTATCCACTCGCTTGGGAGAGGTCGCCGCCTAATAAACTGCGACCATCCTGACGGCTGGCCAGGCAACCCTGTTCACTCTACCTTGCTGAAGCCTGCAGTATCATTAATGAGCCATTAGTCTGGCAACTTCTCAAACATGTTAATGGCAACCGAGCTACCACCCCCTTTTTAACGTCACCGGATGATCAGTCTCCGCAAAATGACATTGCGCTGCCCGGAAATAACACAAAAAATGGAACGCGCGCCAAATACGCGAACCACAAAATCCGGGAAATCATCTTCGCTGCATTTCTGGTGATTTTAGTTTGACCCAGCAACTTCTTTTCCCACTCCGGCTCAACCTTGACGCGGTCTTTCGCAAAATTCTTCTGGCGCGAAAAGGGGCAAAAGTTACATATGTCTATATCACTAAGTCAAGGTGAATTCAACCTATAAGTGCAGCTTTACAAGCAATTACGGATGTGAGTTCTGGCGCAACAGGTATGAACCAATAAAAGACAGGTTGTACGCGCTTTTAACGGCAGCCGCCATAGGGCAAAATGAAGGCGATTTCAGGTGACATAGATACAAAACTAAAGTGGCGCCGAGTGACATAAGTCCCACCCAGGGCTTGGCCAAGAGATACAACTATTTGTAATAATGAAATTAAGTTTCTCGTGAGCCGAGAAGGCGCTGAATCATTGAATTATAATGTCGGGTCAAGCCCAACATCATTTACATACTACTTCGTTTTTACGGTTTTGTATCACAAATAGAGGGAAAGGAATCAGGCATTATACCCTTTGCCGTCCTTCTCAAAGTTTCTGAACCAGGAATCAACACTCTCGGATGCCTGTTTTCTGAAGACCTCCTCATTCACATATATCGGGGCCTTATGTCGAAGAGCAATAGCCAAGGCGTCACTGGGGCGGGAATCTACTTCAAATTTTTTGCCGTCCTGGGCAAGGCAGAGAGTGGCGTAAAAGGTGTTTTCCCGAAGGTCGTTGATCAAGATCCTTTCAACCGACACACCGGCGACATCGAAGACTGTTTTCATTAGGTCCTGGGTCATTGGCCTGGGAGGGGCAACATTTTCAAGGGCCATGGCGATTGCCCCGGCTTCGAGAATGCCGATCCAGATGGGAAGTATTTCTTCCCCACGCTCGCCCTTGAGAAGCACGATATATGAATTGGTGGCGGAGTCGTTGACTATGCCGGAAATGTGTACAAGGACTTCCATGATATCCTTTCTCTGAATAGAGAAAGCATAACAAAGGAATCTCCTGTTGACAACTTCTGAACAAAAACAACGGACTGCCTCGTCACCGCTTCCCTCCAGGGGACGACCCGATTGTTGCCATAATTTTCTGTTATCCGGGGATGCGTGACCCATCAGTAATACCGATTGGACTATCCGTCGACATCATCCTAATATTTGGACGAGTTCCTTTTCAATCCGCTTTCATGGAGGTATGCATGCAGTACGTGAGGAAAAATCTTCTGGCGGGCATCGCCGCTCTTTTACTGGTTGCCGTCCCCTTCTCAGGGCCGGCCATGGCCGCCGACGCCGCCAAAGAGGTCATCAAGATAAGCGTCGATCCTTGCACCCAGCCGCTGGCCGAAGAACTGGCCTACGCCTTTTCGACCAAGACAAAAACCAAGTTCCAGATAACTCAGGGCAAATGCAAGATTGGCGTCGACGCAGCCCGCAACGAGGAAGCTACCATGGGGATGACGACCCAGAATATTGCCGAGCTGGAGCCGGGCCTTACCAAGACCGTGATCGCCAAGGCACCGATCGTCTTCATCGTCAACAGGGACAACCCCGTCAGCAACCTGACGTCGAAGCAGCTCCACGATATTCTCAACGGAGATGTAGAAAACTGGAAGCAGGTTGGCGGAAAGGACGAGGAGATCCACAACGTAATGCTGGAGCCTTGCGTCAAGGAGACAGTAGCCAGGCAGATGCTCGATGCACCGGGATATCCCGACGTCAAGATGCTGGTACCCGACGTCAAGTTCAACGCCGTGAAGGACACCAACAAGTCGGTGGAGCGTCATGCCGGCGCCATCGGGCAGCAGATTTATGGCTATGAATCAAAGAACGTGAAGGTGCTTACCATCGACGGCATGCTTCCGACACCGGGCTTAGTGCCGGCAAAATACAGGCTCTACGAGGACTATAACATCATTACCAAGGGCGAGCCGAAAGGCGCCGCGTCAGAGTTCATCAAGTTCGCGCTGAGTCCCGAAGGGCAGAAGATCGCCGAGGGCTTAAAGCATATTCCCGTCAAATAGCTGTTGCTTACGGCCTGGCGTTTCCGCAAGGAAACGCCAGGCACAGATTCTTATACCCACAGTCGCTCGTCTCGCATTCTTCACTGCTCTTCCCCGACCATTTAACCGCATCGTTTCCCGGCTTGTTCGCGATTTCCTTTCCTGCTTTTATGAGGGTAATCTCCCATGCATCCAGCAGCTCGGCCGATGGGCTGACATCCCGCGCGGCGTGATCCCTGAGCGACCAGAGAAAGGCCTTTGGAATGACGCCCGTTTCCCGACGGCAGGCCAGGGCGTAGGTCCAAAGCTGATCCCGATAGGTAGTCAGCTCTCGCCCTTCGAATCCGGTGTATTTGTAGTCTACGATGACTGGCTGCCCCTCGTCGTCCATGAAGATGAGGTCCATGGTCCCCCGCACCTGCAGGGAGAAACCATCGGAACGCAACGCCATGAGAAACGGCCATTCCCGGCGCACTTCGAAGGACGGGTTAATCAGACCGGAAGCCTCTTGAACAAACTCCGTCACCCCCCTCTCTATTTCAACGGCATCGTTCTCGGTCAGCGGATACCCTGTCTCCGCGATGCAACGGCGGATTTCCTCCCTGCTTGCCGATGACCCAAAATCGATCTGTTCCAGCACCCGGTGGGCCACCTGCCCTTTATCCGCTGCGGAGAGGCCACCGGCGCGAGGCCGAGGGGCGTTCACAAGGGCTCTCAGCATGTCGCCATTCAGGCCGGTGTGGCGACTGTAGTAGTAGAGACGCGGACAGTGCAGGTAGTCCAGCAGCGCCGTCACCGGCAGGGTAAGGGTCGAGACCGGCGGCAGCGCGTGGTCGTAGGCCCGTACCATCACCTTCTCCGCCAGGGCACGCTGTGAATCCTCAGCCGTCAACGACAGGCGTTCCACCAGCGGAGCCGCCTTTTCCCTCGGTTTAGTGGCGATCTCAGTTGAATCGACAATAACTACCAACTCCGGCGACTCCAGAACAAACTCTTTAACCAGCTTGAGGAACCCGGCGGCGGAATTCATCGGCGGCCGCTTCCCCACGAGGATCAGCCGCTCCCGCGCCCGGGTAAGGGCAACGTACAGGAGACGACAAATCTCCCGCTCTTCCTTCTCCTTGTCGGCATCAGAAATTGCCCTGAAGCCCAGCGGCTTCACCGTCTCGCCGGTGGCGAGGTCCTTCGCCTTTATCCCCAGCCCCCGCTCCTCGTCCACCAGGATCAGGTCGCCCCGGGACGGCCCTTTGCGCTGCATGTCGGCGACGAAGACAACGGGAAACTCCAGCCCCTTGGCCTGGTGGATCGTCATGAGCCGCACCACATCGTCCGCCTCGCCCAGGGTCACCGACTCGGCCTCCGTCGGCTCCCGGTCCGAGAGGTCCGTCAGGTAGTTGATGAAATTCTTGAGCGCCGGCGCCCCTTCGCGCTCGTAGTCGCGGGAAAGCTCGATGAGCTTCTTGAGGTTGAAGACCCGCTGCTCCCCCTGCGGCAGCCCCGCCAGGACCGTGGCGTAACCGGTGCGCTCGATGGCCTGTTCGATCAGTTCGGGGATGGAGAGACGGTCTTTAATGCGGACCAGCCACGTCGACACATGGTGAAAAGAGGCCAGCCTCTGCCCTTCATCGGGGTCGACGGAGCCGGGGAGGTCGAGGGTTTCTCTCAGAAAGACCCCGCACAACCGTTGCTTCTCCCCGTTACCCCAGACCAGGCGGAAGAGGGTTTCATCGGAGATACCCACGAAGGGCGAGCGCAACACCGCAGCCAGGGCCACTTCGTCGGTCCGATGCTCCACATACCGCAGCAGGTGCAGCACGTCGGAGACCTCGCGGCACTGGTAAAAGCCCCTCCCCCGCACCACGTAGGACGGCAGGCCATACCGCTGCAGGGCATCGGTATAGACGGCGACATCTCTCAAGGAACGGAAGAGGATGGCCACATCCCGCAGCGGTCGGTCAAGGGAGATAATCCGGCGGGCAATGGCATCGGCTTCGGCCTCCCGGTCCGCGCCCCGCAACGTTCCATCGCCCGCGGCCAGATACTCCACCGGCGGACCGGGGTCGGACGACGGGTTCGGGTGCAGCAGATGGGCATCATCCCGATACGGTGTGGAAAACGGGCCATCCTCGCCCATGATACGACTGAACAGCTCGTTGACAAAGCTGAGGATCGACCGGGTCGAGCGGTAGTTGGTGCTCAGCGGCACTGTGCGGAGGGTGCCCCGGGTACGGGTAAATACCGCCACATCCGCCCCCCGGAAGCGATAGATCGACTGCTTGTCGTCGCCCACCACGAAGAGACGAGGCCCCTCAGTGTTCCCCCTGAGGAGGTCGACCAGCTCCTTCTGCAGGGCATTGGTGTCCTGAAACTCGTCCACGAGGATGACCTCGAATCGCTTCTGGCACTCCCGCAGCACTGCCTCGTTGTTCCTCAGCAGGTCGCGGGCCTTTATCAGCAGGTCGTCGAAATCGAGCGCTCCCGAGGCCTTCTTCCGGTCGGCGTACAGCCCGGCCGCCTCGTCGAGCAACTGAACCAGCACCTCCTCCACCGGCCGCCAGTGAACCTGCCACCATGCCGCCTGCATCTCCTCGGCGATCTCCTTGATCCGTTTCTTAACGGGCTTCTCGTCACGCGAGCCCCAGTTGCCGCCCACCGAGTCGGCAACGGCTCCCAGACAGCGAGAGGCCGCCTCATTACGCAGGTCGTCGAGGAGCGTTTCGGTCTCATCCATTATCCGCACAAACGCATCCCAGCGCGGATTCTTTCCCCTCACCTCCGCCGACAGCCGTCGCAGTTCCGACAGGCCATGGACATAGAGAGACGCAGGGTCAATGGAGGCGCCGGTCAACGGGTCGATCCGGGAGCGGTCATGGGCCTCCCGCACCCCCATGCCAAGGGACGAAAGTCGCTTGAGCGATGTCTTGAGGGCCGCCGCAATGGTATCGAAGGGCCAGGCCCGCAGCAAAAGATGGAAAGCCGGGTCGGATGCACCGCCATGCAGACGCCGGGTGATGACCTCCTCGACTGCCTCGGTCAACAGCATGTCGGCACGGTTCTCGTCCAGCAACCGGAAGTCGGGCTCAAGGTCCGCATCCAGCGCAAACTCCCGCAGCAGTGCGCCGCAGAGACTATGAAAGGTACCGATGGGGGCAAAGACCAGCTCCCGCCGCCGCCGCTCCCAGAACGGCACGCCTTCGACGGTTGGATCGGGCCGTTCCGGCTCCCTTTGCAGCCGGGCATCCACCTTGTCCGCCACGCGCCCCTTCATCTCCGCTGCTGCCTTGTTGGTGAAGGTGATGGTAACTATGGCCGACGGCGCGATGGGCGGCCGCTCCCCGCCCGACAGGAGGTCGACATAGAGGTCGGTGAGGGCCGTCGTTTTGCCGCACCCCGCCCCCGCCGCGACGCAGAGGTCTTCGGTAAACTCGGTGATCATTCCTCTCTTTGGGGTCAAGTCTGGCCGTGACATTTTCTTAGTTATACCCACCTGGTACGTTTTCCATAAAACAGCATAGTTACAGCCTCAGCGGCTCTGCGGGAAGAACGAGACGATTCTTGAATGTGATTGGCATATTTCAGTCCATACCATTGTTTGGCGAAAATTTTGGTGCGGCGCCGTTAATTTCCTTAACCAATTTTTCGTCTACCATTACATTCGCATATCTCTGCGGAATCACGTCGCCATGCAACTGGGCGCGCAAATCATCCCACCGATCGCGTAGGACACGCCAATTATGCTCGTCATAAGTGCCTCGGAATATTACCGGACACACTTCGATGTAAGGGAGTTGGTCGATTTGTTTCCCATCGGCAATCGCTTTATCCAGCGCTGTGCACCAGTAACTACCTACCCGATCTACCCGGCCTATCTGTTGCTCCACCACCCCGGGGTTCCACTCCGGATGAAGTAGTACCACGGTACGACATGCCGTATGAAGATTAAGCCCCTCGCGACCAACCATCGACTGGGCAACCAATACCTTCGGGAAACTGTGTATGCGATTGAACGAAAGCTGAATCACCCGACGCGATGCAGGCTTTGTTCCTCCATACATCAAACGCGCAAATACACCTTGCTGTTGGTTGTATTCTTCGTCCAGGCGTTCTTCGATATACTTCCAAAGTTTACAAGCTTCTTCCTCATCCAGCTCACCATCACCGTCAGAATCTCCCTCATCTCGATCACACAAGGCGTCAATCAGCCTGGTGAAAGCTTTAGATTCACCCTCATCGCCTATTAAATCATAGAGTGCCTTGACAACCATGGTGAGCGGATGCAACTCCTCGGCCTCCCCTGCATACTCACTCACGGCTTTCTTGAACGCCATAAAAAGACGGTGTGTCCGCTGGCCAGCCGCGCTTTCATCGAATCCTTTCTCAATGTTTATTATCAGATTACGCCGTAGTTTTTTCCGTTCGTTTTCAAGATTCTCATATTGCTTAGCCAATATTTGATCTATCTGGTCTAAGGAAATCTCCGACTGCAATTGACGATGCGCTGCCCGCAGCGCGTGCCATTCGCTATCTGTCGGATTGTCGTGTTTCTCGCCATGCACCTTGGCCTGAGGCCATGATTGGCCCATCTCTAAACATCGCAGCATTTCCCTGGCATTAAGCAAATTAACCAATGCACGCAAAGGTAGGGTAAAACGCCCAAAGACCAACACTTTTTCTCCTTGATTGGTCACTCTCTCGATAGCTTCGACCGCCGCCAGGATGGCTGGATGATCATACAAAGAAGCACTATCCGAGAAGGTCTGCATCATGATATTCCGCCACCACTGTGCACGGGAGAGGCGCTTAGGGTCAGGGGCTTCTTCTTCTGCATATTGATCAAACTGGCTATTCGACTGAGCTGAATCGTACGCTGCCTGTTTCTTATCCTGCTCTTTATTGTGCCTTGTTTCATCCAGTAACGAAGCAATGCCATGCCCATTTCCCAAGGTGAGGCGCAACCTTTTTGCAACAGAGTCCTCCGTTTGTCGCACCGCGCAAGATAAGGCTTCCGTTGCACACACCGCCAGTTTCCATGCAGGTGGCAGTTCACTGGTCTCAATCGAAATCTCCCTTTCCCGGCGATAGGCATTGGTTGGTAGCTCGGTGTGTTTGACAAACTTTATCACCGATGAGTCTTCTCGTTTGTCGCGTCGCAACAGGAAGGGTGACAATGCTTCTCGGAAATCCTTTGCCATCCACTTATATTTCTCCCGCGCCTCTTGGCTGTTTGGGCACTGGCGAACACGCTTGACTGCCTCTGCGTATCCGGTAATAGCCGGTTTGATACTACTATCAAGTAAACTTTTATTAAGTTCTAGACGGCCTAGGATCTGCTGCCATTGGCTTACATCCAGCTCAACAGGTGTCGCAGTCATGGCAAGCCTGCGCGAAAAACTGGATGGCAATATGACCTGATCCAACAACCGAGACAAACCGCTATCTGCATAGCGACTTTTGTGCGCCTCGTCAATGATGATCAAGTCAAAATATCCCAAACCCAAGCCAACTGCGCGCTCCAGCCATGGCCTCAAATTTTGATCTCTCCCGTATTCTCCGCCGCGCAACGCACCAGGCCAGGGCGTTCGTTCACTGAGTTCATTAATGAGCTTCCACGCGAGTTGTGATTTATCCTCGGAAATCTCATCACAGATACTTTTGGCAGCATTCATGACCCACAGGTCATCCAGTTTTTCATGATCTTTATAGCCACGTGGTAATCGGGTCGAGTTTCTTTTGCGCCACCTTGCGTAGAGTTCTGGAAGTAATGCCCATCGCCAAGGCTCGGATTTTTCTCCCAAGCGCCAGTTAGTGAAGGCGTGCGAAATCACTACAACTTGCTCCCTAAACCAAGGGCGAGGTTCTTCTTCGGATGCCCAAGCCGCCAGATATTGCCAAAGACTTCGCAGTATTCGAGGCGCTTCTTCAATACCCCCCTCTCGCAGCTCGTCATGCCATTGGTAACCAAGACCTGCCGGTACGAGTATGGCTACACGACCACCCAACTCTTTAACGCTACGGGCAACCTCTACTGCAATACGTGTCTTGCCCATGCCCACTTCATCAGCGATAATGACGCCGTTTTGGGGAATACGCTCAGCTATGGCCAATAGACTGGCGCGTTGTCCTAGATTGAGCCTGCAAGCACCTTCGCCCTTTTTGTTAGCTATATCTTTCTGTTCGCCCGCATATTTCTCCAAACGAGCCGCCACCTGCTCCCACTTAAACACCTGTTTCATCGCAGCCCCCTATTTTTGTCAAGGACGCCACATTCCATTCCATCTC
>JAOUDF010000121.1 GCA_029859385.1 Nitrospirota bacterium | reverse complement strand
AAGTCTCACCGTGGCATCGACCAGCGGCGCTGAGTTTTCAGTGATGCTCATCCCCCACACTCTTGGGGAGACGACCCTCGGGAGCAGGGCAAAGGGTGCCGCCGTCAACCTCGAGGCCGACATCATCGGCAAGTATGTGGAGAAATTAACAGGTCATTTCGGAAAGAGACCAGAAGCCTCGGGACTCAGCGAAGAGATGCTGGCTCAGTATGGCTTTTTGAAATAACGATTGATGGCAGCTCATTGCCTGCCAGGATTTTTTCAAACCTTTATGGTGCGTGTTTTTTCAGTCAGGCTGGCTACAGAAATCGTTACCCTAAAAGAGAATCCGACGCTACTCAGCGCTTCCTCACGGAGGAGACGCAGATAAAGGTTTGAAAAAATCCTGGCAGGCAATGAGCTGCTAAATCAAGAATGACAAAGGAAGTGCAATGCCCAACAGAGAAAAGAACAAATTCAACAAGATAGAAGAGGCCATTCAGGACCTCCGCGACGGCAAGATGATCATCCTCGTGGATGACGAGGACAGGGAGAACGAAGGCGACATCGTCATTGCCGCCGAAAAGGTGACCCCTGAAGCCATAAACTTCATGGTGAAAAACGCGGGTGGGCTGATCTGTCTCACCCTCACCCCCGAGCGGGTGGAGGAGTTGGATCTTCACCCCATGACCCGGGACAACACTTCTCCTTTTGGCACCGCCTTTACTGTTTCCATTGAGGCGAGGGCGGGAGTCACCACCGGCATCTCGGCCGCCGATCGGGCCACTACCATCCTGACAGCCGTCAATCCCGAGACCAAGCCGGTCGACCTGGTGCGGCCCGGCCATATCTTCCCGCTGAAGGCCAAGAGCGGCGGTGTTTTGCACCGTGCGGGACAGACTGAGGGTTCGGTCGACCTGGCCCGTATGGCTGGGCTTTATCCCGCGGGGGTCATTTGCGAAATCATGAACGACGACGGGACAATGGCCCGGGTACCCCAGCTCATGGAATACGCGAAGAAATTCAAGCTGAAGATCGTGACCATCAAGGACCTCATTGCCTACCGGATGCTCAACGAGTCGTTCGTACGGCGGGTGGCAACCACCAAACTCCCCACCGACCACGGCGGCGAGTTCAAGGCCATCGTCTACGAAAACGACGTCGACCACGAAGACCACATGGCACTGGTAAAGGGGGATGTCTCTGACGGCAAACCAGTACTGGTACGGGTCCACTCCGAGTGCCTCACCGGCGATGTCTTTGGATCGCACCGCTGCGATTGCGGCAAGCAACTCCACGCCGCCATGGAGATGATCGACAAGATCGGGCGAGGGGTAATCCTCTACATGCGCCAGGAAGGCCGTGGTATCGGCCTGGCCAACAAGATCAAGGCATACGAACTTCAGGACCAGGGGCATGATACGGTGGACGCCAACCTGATGCTTGGCTTCAAGCCCGACCTGCGGGATTACGGTGTCGGGGCGCAGATCCTCGTTGACCTCGGCATACGGCAGATACAGCTTATCACCAACAACCCGCGCAAGATTATCGGACTCAAGGGGTATGGTCTCGAGGTGGTAGACCGGGTTGCCCTCGAAGTGGGGTCGCATGAAATCAATGTACGATATCTGAAGACGAAGAAAGACAAAATGGGCCACATGCTCGAAAAAGTCTAAAAAAGAGGAGGATGCATGCCAAAGTTCATAGAGGGCCAATTGACAGCGGAAGGGCTCAAGGTAGGGATCGTGGTCAGCCGTTTCAACAGCTTTATCTCCGAACGGCTTCTGGAGGGGGCGGTTGACGCCCTGATGCGCCATGGTGCGAAAGATGCCAACATCGAGGTAGTCCGGGTGCCGGGATCATTTGAGATACCACTGGCCGCAAAGAAGATGGCCGAGTCGAAACGCTATAACGCCGTCATCGCCCTTGGCGCGGTCATCCGTGGCTCCACCCCTCATTTCGACTATGTCAGCTCCGAGGTCACCAAGGGGATAGCTTCGGTAAGCCTCGACTCCGGGATACCGGTCATCATGGGCGTGCTCACCACCGACACCATAGAACAGGCAGTAGAGCGGGCCGGCACCAAGGCCGGAAACAAGGGGTGGGATGCCGCCCTCTCGGCCATGGAGATGGCGAGCCTGGCAAAGGCGTGGGGGAAAGGCACGCCCCGCGCCGCACGTACCGGCGAAGGTCGCAGGGGAAGGCCGCCCAAGGCCGCTGCCGCTGCAGGCACCACACCCACTACAAAATGAGCAGTCGCCGAAAAGCCAGGGAACTGGCCCTTCAATACCTCTACTGCATCGACCTCAATCAGGAGGGGTTCTCCGAAAAAGGGCTCAAGCAGTTCTGGTCCGACCATGAAACAGCGGAAGGCCTTCGCGCCTTCACTGAACGGCTTATCAGGGGAGTAGTGGCGGAGAGGGCAAACATCGATGGGATGATCCAGACGTATGCCGAGAACTGGAGTCTCGACCGCATAGCCGCCGTCGACCGGAACGTGCTCCGGCTGGCCGTCTATGAAATATTGAAGGAACCCGATATTCCCCTGAATGTTACCATTAACGAGGCCATCGAAGTAGCCCGCAAATTCAGCTCGGACGAGTCCGGCACTTTCATAAACGGGCTGCTTGACAGGATCGGGAAGGTGATGCGGAAGGAAGAACCGGTAAAGACCGGCCGGCGTACCGGCTAAAGGCTGATAGGGATTCTTGTAGCCTGTTCCATCGTATTGTTCCCGTCCAGGGAATTCTTGTGGAAGTACCTCTTGGTCTGCTCATACCCCATCTCGAACAGCTTTTCCTTGTCAGCGTGCTTTAGATCGAACTGCAGCGTATAGTAATCACCGGTATTGATGAGAATGGTGTCGTGCCACAACTGTCCCGGCACCCGCTGGTTGTCGAGGGCAGTCATCATGGTGTCGAGAAGTATTTTCACCATATTCCAGGGGTAGAGGTTTTCCTTTATTTCCTGCTGTTCACCTCGGGCCGATGCCAGGCTCAGCACCAGCGTCCGCCCCGGAGCGCTGCCGTTCTGGCGGGCGTGCATCTCCTTGATGGCAGAGTGTATCCAGGGCAGAATATTTCCGTCTACCAGCAGCCGACCCTCCCACTTTTGTGCCGGCCATACGCCGGGAATCGACATGGAATACCGTACAGCCTTCCCTACCGCCATGTCCGGCGTGTTGTGGCGCGAGAAGAAAACCGGCTCTCTTGAAACAAGGTCCACAGCCGTCACGAAAAGGTCATGCTCCAGATTTTCAAAGGCCGCATATTCCAGCTGCTTGTTCATCCACTTCTCAAATCGCGTACCGGAATAGATACTGCTCCTGAAGACCAGCGAGCGAAGACTGAAGTCTTTGAACTGGGTAAAATCCGTCTCCATGACAAGGCGCAGCATATCTTTCAACGACCAGCCGGCCGCAAAATAGCTGGCGATGATCGCCCCGGCCGACGCCCCCGCCACGCTGGCGACCTTTACGCCCATCTCGTCCAGAGCCTGAAGGGCGCCGAGGTAGGCGGAGAGGCGTACCCCACCGCCCGAAATAACCAGATTTATTCTGTTGTCGTTTACATCATCATTCATTGCTTACCTCCGGCTGACGCTTCCGCCGGCCTATGGCCACTTACCTAACCTTATCGGCTCCAATTAAGGCCTGGATTAGAAACCGCGTCGAACTTTGTCTCTAAGCCGAAGTAGTGTACACCTTCCCGGTCGACCACACCATGCCATCTATACAGCATACAATATACATGCCACATCCGGCTTTTTACTACAAACCACTTAATATACAATCTTCTAGGCGATAAAAAACCCTCAACATCGTCAGAACACACTTAAAATACCTTGGAAATTTGTTCCCTCAAAGCTCAAAACCCCCTATGAATTTGTCCCTAAAGAGTATAAAATTGCGATCTTCCCGCCCTGCTTTTCAGCGGGACCGTTACAATGATGTACTTTCCGGCGACAAGCCGGTGATTTTACAAGGCATTTTCTTAACTGAGGATCGGAGATAAAGGATCATGATCGCACGTTATACCCGCCCGGAGATGGGGCGGATCTGGGAGCCTGAAAACAGGTACCGAAAGTGGCTTGATGTGGAGATCGCCGCCTGCGAGGCATGGGCCGAGCTGGGGGATATCCCCAAAGAGGCGGTGGAGGTCATAAAGGCCAAGGCAGATTTCAACGTGGCCCGCATTGACGAGATCGAGCAGACGGTAAAGCACGACGTCATCGCTTTCCTTACCTCGGTAGCGGAGTTTGTGGGCGACGAGTCCCGCTTCATCCACAAGGGGATGACTTCTTCCGACGTGCTCGACACCTCGCTGGCGCTTCAGCTCCGGGAGGCCGCCGACCTGATCCTGGCCGATATCGACCGCCTGATGGAGGTGCTCAAAACCAGAGCCCTGGAACACAAGGACACGGTGACCATCGGCCGCTCCCACGGGATACATGCCGAACCGGTGACCTTTGGCCTTAAGATGGCCCTGTGGTACGAAGAGATGAAGCGCAACCGTTCCCGGATGGAAAGGGCGCGGGAGGTTATCTCCGTCGGCATGTTCTCCGGTGCGGTGGGAACTTTCGCCAACATCAAGCCCGAGGTGGAAGAGATCGCCTGCAAGCGGCTTGGGCTCAAACCAGCGCCGGTCTCCACCCAGGTGATCCAGCGCGACCGGCACGCCGAGTATATGTCGGCTCTGGCCATGATCGCGGCGACCCTCGAAAAGATCGCCGTAGAGATTCGCCACCTCCAGCGCACCGAGGTTCTCGAAGCAGAGGAATACTTCTCCGAAGGGCAAAAGGGCTCATCGGCCATGCCCCACAAGCGCAATCCCATCGCCAGTGAAAACATCTGCGGCCTCTCGCGGCTGGTGAGAAGCAACGCCATGGCGGCCATCGAGAATATCCCTTTGTGGCATGAGCGCGACATCAGCCATTCTTCGGTGGAACGGGTTATCCTCCCCGACTCGACCATTCTGGTTGACTACATGCTCAACCGCTTCACCGGCGTCATAAAAAACCTGCTGGTCTACCCCGAAAACATGATGAAAAATCTGGAACTGACCGGCGGTCTCTTCAACTCGCAGAGGGTGATGCTGGCGCTGACCGAAAAAGGTGTACTGCGGGAAGATGCCTACCGCCTCGTACAGAGGAATGCCATGAGGACATGGAAAGAAAAGATACCGCTGCAGGAGCTGCTGCTGGCAGATGCAGATATTCGAAAGCACCTCTCTGAAGATGAGGTCAAGGGGTGCTCCGACCTGGAGTACCACACCAGGAACGTGGATTACATCTTCAGACGGGTTTTCGGCGCATAGTCTTAAGGCAAGGAGTATTGTCAGATGCCGTTCTGGGTAAAAGAGGTCGGCTTTTCACTTGGGCTGCTGGCGGCCTTCGTAGTCGGTGCCAAGATATTCATTTTCATCGTCGATAAGGTGGTGCACGAGTTCACCAAAAGGACCGCCACCGACCTCGATGACCGTATCCTTTCCGTCGTCAAATCGCCCGCCTATTACCTCATAAACCTTGTAGGCCTCTATATCGCGGTCCACCGCCTCGACCTCGATATTCACGAACGTTTCTTCTCCTTTGTCGACGGTGCCATCTATGTGGCGGGTGTTTTCATCGCGGCCAAGATCGTCTACGAAATCATCAACGTCATGCTGGAATGGTACTCCGGCCGCCGCCTTACCCGCGGAGAAGACCAGAAGGTCGGCCAGGAGTTCATCCCTCTGGCCGAGAAGATCGTCAAGCTGTTTATCATCGCATCGGCCGCCATAGTCGTCCTGTCGCATTTCGGCTATAATATCTCCTCGCTGGTCGCCGCCCTCGGTGTAACCTCTCTGGCCATCGGCATGGCGGCCAAGGAGACGCTGTCAAACATGATCTCCGGATTTATCCTCATGGTCGACCGGCCGTTTCGTATCGGCGACCGGGTGGAACTGGCATCGGGGAAAGTCGGCGACGTCATCGACATCGGGCTCCGCAGCACCAAGGTGAAAGACATCGACAACAATGTCATCGTCATACCCAACGCGGACATGGTCAACGCCTCGGTCACCAACCAGAGCTTCCCCGAAGCCTTTGTGAGCGAGAAAATCCGGGTTGGCGTGGCGTACGGCAGTGATGTCGAAAAGGTGAAGGCGATCATGCTGGACGTCGCAACAGCCCATCCGCTGGTACTGAACGATCCGCCACCGGTGGTCTTCTTTCAGGAATTCGGCGACTCATCGCTCAACTTCCTGCTGGTGGTCTGGATCGGCTCCTTCAGGGACCGCATGGTCGTGCGTGACGCCGTCAACACCGGCCTTTACCACCGGTTTGCCCAGGAGGGCATCGAAATCCCCTTCCCGACACGGACGATCCACATGCAGCCGATGGCGGGACGAACAATCACAAACAATGCACTGTGAGGAAAACATGTCAACAGAGGCAACCATGGAAAAAGGTGAACAGATCTACGAAGGCAAGGCAAAGAAGCTCTATACCACTGCGAACCCTGATCTTCTGATCCAGTACTTCAAGGACGACGCCACGGCGTTCAACGCCCAGAAGCGCGGCACCATCGGCGATAAAGGCGTAGTGAACAACAAAATATCGGAAAAACTCTTCAACCTTCTGGAAAAAGAAGGGATACCCACCCACTTTGTAAAGAGGCTCTCGGACCGCGAGATGCTGGTCAAGCACCTGCAGATCATCCCCATCGAGGTGATCGTCCGCAACATCATCGCCGGCAGCATGGCCAAGCGGCTCGGGATCGAGGAAGGGACCGTCGCCAAAGAGACGATCATCGACCTCTGCTACAAGTGCGACGAACTGGGCGACCCGCTGATCAACGAATATCACGCGCTGGCCCTTGAATGGATCACGAGGGAGCAGCTGGCGAGGGTCAAGGAGCTGACGCTGAAGATCAATGACGTTTTGAGAAAGTTCTTTGACGAGCGCGGCCTCATCCTCGTCGACTTCAAGCTGGAGTTCGGCCTGCACAAGGGAGAGGTGCTGCTGGCCGACGAGATATGCCCCGACACCTGCCGTCTCTGGGACAAGGCGACTCGGGAGAAGATGGACAAGGACAGGTTCCGGCGCGATCTGGGCAATGTAGAAGAGGCATATCAGGAAGTATTGCGGAGGGTTCTTGCATGAAGGCAAAGGTCTTTGTAACTTTGAAGAGGGGCGTCCTCGACCCTCAGGGCAAGGCGGTGCTGCACTCCCTGCACGACATGGGCTACGGCGAGGTCGGCGACGTACGGATGGGCAAGATGATCGAGCTTTCCCTGGACGGCACCGACCGGGCAAAGGCAGAAGGGCGGCTTAAGGAGATGTGTGAAAAGCTCCTGGCCAACACCGTCATCGAAAGCTACCGATTTGAGATAGAGGGCTGAGATATGAAATTCGGCGTACTCACCTTCCCCGGCTCCAACTGCGACCACGACTGCTACCATACGGTAAAACATGTCTTCGGCCAGGAGGCTGAATTCCTCTGGCACAAGACCGACCGGATCGAAGGAATCGACTGCGTCATCCTTCCCGGCGGCTTTTCCTACGGCGACTACCTCCGTACCGGTGCCATCGCCCGCTTTTCTCCTGTGATGAAGGCGGTGGAGCGGTATGCTGCCGACGGCGGACTGGTCATCGGCATCTGCAACGGCTTCCAGATACTCCTCGAAGCAGGGCTTCTGCCCGGCGCCATGCTGCGGAACAAAAACCTCAAGTTCATCTGCAGCGACGTACATATGCGGGTCGGCAGCA
>JAOUDF010000008.1 GCA_029859385.1 Nitrospirota bacterium | reverse complement strand
CATGCCGGTAAGGAATTCTCCGTCGGCCGTGACAAGTCGAGCTCCTGTCAAGTAAAACGGGATATTCTTCCCGCTCTTCGTAAACAGGTCTGCCTCGGCAAAAGATTCCCCCGTTCTGAAAACCTCTTCAATCCGTGCCGCGATATAGCTCTTGGTTGCTCCTTCAAAAAAGTCGAGAGGGTGCATCCGGGCTATTTCATCGGCAGAGTATTCCGTCACCTCTTCCAGTTTTCTGTTCCAGCGAACGAACCTGCCGTCCTTGTCTATCAGGTAAAAGATACCCGACAGAGTATTGATGATAGTCTCCGAAAACTCTTTCTCCTTTTTCAACTCATCGGTCCGCTCATCAACCAACTGTCTGACCTCTGCTTCCCTGTTTCTCATGGTCAAAATAACCAGCTGAACCAGTGTCGCGACAATTACCCCGGCAATCAGTACCAACAGAGGGGCTAAAGAGCCTTCGGAAACCAGAAAATGGTCCGTCGGTTGCAGTGTAAGCCGCCAGGAACGGTCGGCAATCTGAATGATTCCTTCCCAATGCAACTCCGCGCTCTGACGGCTGGCTGTCGAATTGGCAGAGCCGGTGTTTACGTAGAGCAGGCGCTGATCATCAGGAGCATCCATATCCTCCAATCGAACCACAAGGTCGTTTTTGGCAAAACCTTTTTCAGCGTATCGAACCATATCATCAACCCGCAGCACACATGCAACAAACCCCATGAGTCGCGTCTGACGATCCTCTGGAGTGCGAATTTCGGTACCCTTGGTATAGACAGGGCTAAACAACAACACTCCCGCGCTGCCTCCATTCTCCTGCACCAACCGGACAGGTTCTGTTGCCGTGGTTTCTCCGTTGTCGCGTGCTCGCTCCATTGCCTGGCGTCGATGAGGCTCCGATGCATTGTCAAACCCCAACGCCGCCTCACTGCCTGAAAGCGGCTCTATGAAATAGGCCGGGAAATATTCAGGTCGAGATTCGACGGCAACGAACTGCCCGGTCGACTTTCTTTCAGTAAACTCAAAGGAGGTATGTCCTGCCGCCCTTGCACTCGACTCATACCGTGCCCTGTCTTTCGCCAAGACATGCGGCGCCCACGAAAAATTCAGTATCCCGTCATCCGGTTCTTTTATCCGTCTCACGAAATCCTGGAACTCTTGCTGGGTCACCTCCTTGGAACCGTCATAAAATCCGACGAGCGCTGCCGTTAAATCAGTGACATGGTCCAGCGCAAGGGTGACGCGTGCCGTATAGTCGCTGCAGAGCGACTGAAATTTCCCTGAAATATTTTTACGTTCGTGGTGTGACAGATAAGCGTAGGCTGCAATGGTCAGAAGGATGACCACCACGGCAGGCAGAAAAGTAAACAGCGAATATTTTTGTTTCACCGACATACTCCGCCAATCAGAAGCATTACAGACAGGATTTATCCGTTTCGGGAGAGACTATAGAGGTATCGGCAACCTACTAAGTAACTTGAAATATCAGGGATAGATGCGTTTCGGGAAAAGTTATTCGCCGCCGATATCAAGACCGTGCAGCTTTACACAGGCAGGGCCGCTGTATGACTCGCGCTGAACAGTCTCCCGGGAGAAGTGTGCCCGCCGGAAGGCGTCCTGCATGGCGCCGGTCACTGCGCCGCCCTTGATGGGCGTTATCCGGCCGTTTTCGATGAGGTAGCCGTTGCGAATCTCGCCGGAGAAGGATCCGCTCACGCCGTTTGGTTCGAAGGTAGAGAAGCGGAAGAGGTGCAGCAGCGGACCTCCTTTCAGCAGGTCGGCCTTTGGTGTCGAGCCCGGCGCTACTTCAACATTGGCGAAGTCGCCCGTGGCGGGAATACCCAGATAATCGGCGTAACGCTTCGACGCCGTGCGTGCCGCGAAGACACCGTCCTTGATTACCTCCACCCGGCCCAGTGACAAACCCTGCTCGTCGAAGGCCCTCGTCCGCATGCCGCCGGGCAGCAGCGGGTTGCTGGCAAGGGTGAGCCGCTCCCCTTCCGGGTTCTCGATAACCGGCCACCCCTCTTCAAAAACAGACCAGCGCTGGTACTTCGACCCGCCGCCCGCCTGGGAGATGAACCAGTTAAAAAGGGTGTCCAGTGCCTCGCCCGAGAAAACCACGTCGAACTTGCCGGTAGGCGGGAGCTGGGCCTTGAGGTTATCGGAGGCGTAACCCGCGTATTCGCTGACCAGCTCACCTATCTTGAGGGTCTCGTAAAAACGGGACTGAGTTGAGGTGCCAACCTCCACTTCATCGCAGTCCTTTCCGGCAAAGAGGACAAACTCGGCATAAAGCTCCGTCTCTTCCCTCTCCACGCCAAGCCCCAGCGAGTTGGCCACGGCGATCTCCCGGTGGGTGGCGTAGATCTCCGCCGCGCTGAGGCATAACCCATCTCTGTCCGAAACAGCGGAAAGGATGTCGTCGCGGACCCTGTCGATCACTACGTTCGGCCGCCCGACAATCTCTTTGTCCACCGTGTCGGGGACCTCATATTTCTGTCCCGCTATGGGAAGGGTAAACGGCTCGTTGGCCACCAACGCTGCCATGGCTGCCGCGCTCTCGACCCTGGGCCTCAGATCCTCGCCGGGGACGAAGAGAAACTCCGATTCCCCGAGCACCTTCTTCCCCTCTACCTCCCGCTCGACAAAGACCGTGATGGCGTAGCGCTCCGTCTCCACCGTACGCCGCGACTCCGTCTCCTCGGCAATAAGGAAGAGCTGGCTGCTCCGGCTCTTCACCCGTCGTATCTGCCAGGCGGAGAGACCGGGATGGTTGCTCAGTTTTTCGGCTATCTCATTCAGCATCGCTCAACCCAATCTCGCCTTGAGCCTCAAATACGGCCCGCCGTCCGTCACCTTCACCCACTCCTTGTGCCCCTTGCCGCACATCCCCAGCCCTGCGATCTTCACCTCGTCGCCCACCATGGTGATCGACATCAGGAGGTCGGGTACGTAACCGGTCACGATCACCGGAGAGTAATATCTGTCGGTGAGTTTACCGTCCTTGATCTCCCGCGCCAGGTATCCCTCCAGCTGGATACCCCACCCTTTCGGGTCTTCCATCCCGTTGCTGGGCCGCTCGAGGAAGTAGCCGGATTTGATATCTTTCACCATGTCTTCGAATTTGTCTTTCCCGCCGCCGAAGTAGGTGTTGGTCATGCGGGCGTAGGCCTTGTGGTCGAAGCTCTCCCGCCTGCCGTTGGCCGTACGTTTGAGCCCAAGCCGCGTGGCAGAGTTAAGCTCCGTAAGGCCCGAGACAAGGATGCCGTCCTTTATGATCTGCGTCTCCGATGCGGGCTGCCCCTCATGGTCGAAAAAGAACGATGCCCCCTGCCCCGGCAGGGCCGGCGAGTCGTACATGTTCACCATGGTCGATGCCACCTGCTTGCCAAGGAACTCCTGCCCCTTGGCCCGGCGCTTGAGGAACATGTCGGTCTCGGTACCGTGGCCAAAGGCCTCGTGGGCGAATATGCCGGAGAACTCCGGCGAGAAGACGCAGTCGTAGGTGCCGGGCGCAAGACGCCCCGCGTGAATCATCCGGCCACAGTCGGCGATCATCCCCTGAGACATCTCCTCGGGGAGGTCGGCGTGTTCGTAGCCCCCCTGGAAGCATTGGCCGTCGTGGAGACGCGCCGTATTCCCGTCTTCTGCCATGATCACCTGTACCACCGCCTGCGAGCGGGTCACATCCTGGAAGAGCTGCTTGGTCCGATTGACAAAGACCTCCCTCACCCGCACCCATGAGTAGTGGCCCACCGCGTTGACCACCCGCTTGTCCAAGGCGTGAAGACCATCCCGGAGCGAAGTGCAGCGACTTACCTTTTCCGCCAGCGATACTTTTTCGTTATCGACACGACACTCGACCGCGAAGTCCTTTGCCAGCGGATCGCCGGGGCTGATGACCACTCCCGTATCCCCCGCCGTCGCAAAGGCGTCTCCGGCCAGGCGGGCTGCTACCCGCCTAAGATTGTCCGCCGACAGGTCATTGGTCGCCGCTTCCATGAAATGGCGGCCGTTGAAGACGGTAAAGACCACTCCCCGCGACGGGTCCACCGCCTCGGCCCGCTGCTCGCGGGTCGAAACCGTAATCCGCTCGCCACGGTTCTCCGTCGCCAGCGCCGCGGCGTACTGGACGCGCCGCTCCATCTCTTCCACAATCTCCGCCAGAAGCGGTTTCAGTTCGTAGATATCCACCGTTACCCTCCGTGTACCCGAAAGAATAACATTGCAGCATCATTTGTCAAACGATAGCAACGCCTGAAGGGTTCCGCCCCGTCCCTTTCAGGAACTTTACGGAGCGTGTTTCTTGAGGGAGAGCCGGGTATTCGGACTGCAAAGTAAACGTGCTTTTCGGTTCAATGATCTTTCGCTGCGCTATGGTTACGTCATAAAGCTCCTGAAAGGGACGGGGCGGAACCCTTCTTACTCCACTAGCCCGCAATGAGATATTCGATAACCGCCACCGCCAGGATCAGCGCACAGCCCGGAATCAGCCGCCGGTACATCTGCACGATGTCGGCGCGGAAATAGTCCTTCGTCAGGATCAGGCAGACATGCACCGGCGACAGCAGCACACCCAGATAGGCCGCCGCGAAGGCGAAAGAGACCGCAGCCGGGGGAGCCCCGTGCAGAATGCTCAGAAGCAGCGGAAAGGTGCTGCTCACCGAGCCTACCGTTATGCCGGTGAGAAATCCGCTCAGAAACGGCAACACAAAGAGCAGCGGCATCACCGGAATACCGTGGTCCAGAAAGAAGGCGCTCAGGTTTTTCACCGCCCCGCTGCCGTCCATCAGCTCCTTGAACATCATTACCCCCAGCACCAGCAGGATCACCTCAAGGGCAAAACCGTACTTCAGGGCTGCCCATATCTTCGAAACTCCGTAGCGGTAGTAGATAAAGAGCCCCGCCACCAGCGCCAGAAGCGCGTAATGCAGCGGGACGCCAAGGGCCATTACCAGCAGGATGATCAAACCGATGGGGATAAAACTCATAAGCCCCTGCCGGGAGAGTGGCGGCACATCCACGCTTCCTTCAACCTTCCGCATGCTCAGCAGAAATCCCCCGGCAATCATGGCCAGCGCATAGGGCAGATTGATGAGGATCAGCGTCTGAAGCTCCATCCCTGAAAGAGCCGCGGCCAGCAGCACCCCGGGGTAAAGCGGCAGGATATATTCCCACGGGTGCCGAAACCAGAAATTGATGAAGCCCTTTTCCTCCTGCGGCATATTGAGCTTCTTCGTCGCTTCGTCCACCATCGGCGCCGAGAAGTAGGCGCCTCCCAGCGAAGGCAGCATCCCGATCAGCATCGGCATCGAGATAATCACCAGCTTCTGGTGGCGAAAGAGCGACTTCGACGCCTCGGTCATCGCCGCAAGGACCCCGTTCTCGCGCATCACCATCTCGAGTACGCGGATAAGGGTCAGGGCAAGGGTAAGCGTGATGGTGATCTCGCTGGTAAGCGCCGCCTGTACCGACGCCGCAATCCGCACCGGGGGCATGAGGTAGAGCAGGGCCAGAAACGCCGAGGCACAGAGAAGCACAATGCCGATGCGGTGCTTCTTTCTCAGCAGAAAAACAATAAGGGCAAGGACTGCGAAAAGTTTGACAAGGTCCAGCATGGCGGGGGATTGTAGCCTAAAATTGCGGCGGGAAGAAGGGATTTTAAGGGCACGGCTTATGTTGACTTTCCCCCTCCCTTCCCCTACCATTTCCCCATGAAATCAACGAAATCCGACAAAAAGATCCCCCGCTCCGCCCTCACCACCCTCCGGAAGGTCGAACGGTTCATCGATGAGCACAGCATGCTGTCGCCCGGCGACCGGGTGTTGGTGGCGCTCTCTGGCGGGGCAGACTCGACGACGCTACTGCATATCCTGTATGCCCTACGAAAAAAACTCAACATTGAGCTGCATGTGGCCCACCTCAACCACAACCTCAGGGGCGACGAATCAGCAGGCGACGCTCGCTTTGCAGGGGAATTGGCGAAACAGCTCGACCTGCCGGTTACGGTACACACGCTGGCCGAAGGGGAGTTAAAAAAGAGAGGGCGCGCTAAGCAGGATATGGCCCGGGAGGTACGCTACGACTTTCTCCGGCGCGTTGCCAAGAAAGCAGGCTGCTCAAAAATCGCCACGGGGCACACCGCCGACGACGTAGCCGAAAACGTGCTGATGGCCCTCATCCGCGGCGGCGGGACGAAGAGCCTGGGCGGTGTTCCGCCGGTGCGGGAGAATATCATCCGCCCACTGCTCGGGCTGGAGCGCCGGGAAATCATGAAATTTCTGGAGGCAACGGACACCCCGTTCCGCGAGGACTCTTCCAACCTGAAGGCCGATTATCTGCGCAATCAGGTGAGGCTTGAACTTCTCCCGTTTCTGAAGGAGCGGTTCAACCCGGCGATCACTGAAACCATCGCACGGACAGCGGAGGTGGTACGGGATGACGCGGCCCTGCTGGAGGAAGAGGTCGAAAACCGTCTTGACTCCGTAATCGAGGAAGATGACAGCGAAACGGCTCTCCCGCTGGATGCAATTGAACCCCTGCATCAGGCGGCCCGGCGGAGGCTGGTCCGTCTCGCATGGCAGCGGGTTATGGCCGGCGCGGATGAATATTCTCTGCTGTCGTCAGGGCATGTAACGGCGATCCTCACCCTGTGCAACGACGGCCAAAGCGGCGACTCCCTCTGCATGCCGGGTGGGGTAACGGTAGAAAAGGGGTACCGGGCGCTTCACTTCAGGCAAAAGGTAAAAGCTTATCAACCTCCGTCGGACATCGGGCCATGGTTCCCGGAGGAGGGCGTTATGGCCATTCCAGCCCTCGACATTCAGGTGCATATTGGGGCAACCGATCAAAAAGATGCCTCAAATAATGCATTATCGGTATGGACAGCGGCCTTCGACTCAGGTAAAATTTCCGACCGGATTTGCATTCGCACGCGGCGGCCCGGCGATACCTTTTATCCTGTGGGCATGGGGGGGAGCCGGAAGAAGCTTCAGGATTTCATGGTGGATGAGAAAATCCCGCGGGCAATGCGGGACAGAGTCCCCCTGGTCTGCTGCGGGCCGGATATAATGTGGGTAGTGGGATACCGTCGGGACGAGAGGTTCGTCCCTTCGTCCGATACGTCATCGTTTGTTACCGTCACTATTGCCTCGGAGAGGAGTCGGGAAAATGCTGTATGGTAAGCCCTTGTTTACCGCTGTCCAGATCAGGAAACGGGTCGAAGAACTTGGCAACCAGATAACGGCCGACTATAACGGCGAGGAACTTCTGATCGTGGGCGTGCTCAAGGGGACATATATGCTGCTGGCCGACCTTTCCCGCGCCATCAAGCTGCCCATCACCGTCGACTTTCTGGCGCTCACAAACCCCACTAACGATGAGGACTACCTCCCGCGCATCATCACCGACCTGCGTGAAGAGATCCGCAACAAGAACGTGCTGCTGGTGAAGGATATTGTCCATAAGGGCGAAACCGTCGAGTACCTGCGGAAATCCCTCCTTCTGAGACAACCCAAGAGCCTGAAGGTATGCACTCTTCTCAACAAGGTCGAAGGGCGAAAAAAGGCGCAGCAGCTCGATTACATCGGCTTTCATGCGCCGGACAAGTTTCTGGTCGGATATGGCCTGGACTATCAGGATAAGTACCGCAACCTGCCGTATCTTGCTACACTTGAAAAGAAATAGCTGGCTGAAGACTGAAGGTAAGGCAAAAATTTCAAGGTTCTACTTCAACCTTCGGCCTTCAGTCTTCAGTCTGATGTACTCAGCCTGATTTACTATTGTACTCGCATCACCGGCATGTTATTATTTGATCGTTTTTTCTGTATTTTTCCGGAGGTATAGCCTTGAACGCCTTTTATAAAAACCTCGCCCTCTGGCTCGTTATCGGGCTCATGATGGTCATGCTTTTCAACATCTTCTCGGTGCCGCGCACTACCGACAACGAGATCGTCTTTTCAGAGTTCATCAGCAAGGTAGAGACCGGTGAAGTGTCCGAAGTGGTCATGAAGGAGAACAACATCAAGGGCAGCTTCAAGGACGGGAAAAAGTTCGTCACCTACGCGGCCCACTACCCCGACATGGTGAAGATGCTCCACGACAAGGGGGTCAAGATCACCGCCCGTCCGCCGGACGAGCCGGCCTGGTATGTAACCTTCCTCCTCTCCTGGGGCCCCATGCTCTTCCTGGTGGCCATCTGGATATTCTTCATGCGGCAGATGCAGGCGGGCGGCAACAAGGCCCTCTCCTTCGGCAAGAGCAAGGCGAAGCTGATCTCCGAGAAGAAGAACAAGATCACCTTCAACGACGTGGCAGGTATTGACGAGGCCAAGGTCGAGCTCGAAGAGATCATCGACTTCCTGAAGGACCCGCAGAAGTTCCAGAAACTGGGCGGCAAGATCCCCAAGGGCGTACTGCTGGTCGGCTCTCCGGGAACCGGCAAGACCCTGCTGGCCAAGGCCATCGCGGGCGAGGCCGACGTGCCGTTCTTTTCCATAAGCGGCTCCGACTTCGTCGAGATGTTCGTCGGCGTCGGTGCATCGCGCGTGAGGGACCTCTTCGAACAGGGGAAGAAGAACGCCCCCTGCCTCATCTTCATCGACGAAATCGACGCCGTGGGACGCCACAGGGGCGCCGGCCTCGGCGGCGGCCACGACGAGAGGGAACAGACCCTCAACCAGCTCCTGGTGGAGATGGACGGTTTTGACACCAACGAGGGCGTTATCCTCATCGCCGCAACCAACCGGCCCGATGTCCTTGACCCCGCGCTGCTCAGGCCCGGCCGTTTCGACCGGCAGGTGGTGGTGCCGCGCCCCGACGTCAAGGGCCGCATGGGGATACTCAAGGTGCACACCTCCAAGATCCCCATGGGTACCGACGTAAACCTGGAGATCCTGGCCAAGGGCACCCCCGGCTTCTCCGGCGCCGACCTGGCCAACCTTGTCAACGAGGCCGCGCTGCTGGCTGCCCGGCAGAACAAGACAAGCGTCGGCATGATCGACTTCGAGTCCGCCAAGGATAAGGTGCTGATGGGCGTTGAGCGCCGCAGCATGATCATCAGCGAGGACGAGAAGAAAAATACCGCCTACCACGAGGCAGGCCATACGCTGGTGGCCAAGCTGCTCCCCGGCACCGACCCGGTGCACAAGGTTTCTATCATCCCCAGGGGCAGGGCGTTGGGCATCACCCAGCAGCTCCCGACCGACGACAAGTACACCTATACCCGGACCCAGCTCTTCAACAACCTGGCCATCCTCATGGGCGGCCGTGTCGCGGAAGAGGTTGCCCTTGGGCACATGACCACCGGCGCGGGCAACGACATCGAGCGCGCCACCGACCTGGCTCGCAAGATGGTCTGCGAATGGGGTATGAGCGACGCCATGGGGCCGCTGGCCTTCGGCAAGCGCGAGGAGCAGATATTCCTTGGCAGGGAGTTTGCCCAGCACAAGGATTACAGCGAAGAGACCGCCGCCGCCATCGACACGGAAGTCAGGCGGCTCGTCCAGGAGAGCTACAACAGGGCCCGCTCCATTGTCACTGACAATTTCGATATCCTCGATGACCTTGCCAAGAGCCTCCTGGAGAAGGAAACCCTCGATGCCGGGGATGTCGACCGCATCATCAGCAAGCAGCAGGTTGTCGTTGCGCCGGAAGTGGCCGACGTAGAGCACAAGGCGGTCGGCGCCTCCGGTGACCCCGCGCCAGGGGCCAATGCGTAAGGGACCGGAGCCTTTCTCCTCCCCTCCGCACGCCGCTGCAGCCTTCCAGAATTCCCCATCCATGATAATCGGCGGGAAGAGTTATCTAATCTCTTCCCGCACGCTTGTCATGGGGATCCTCAATACAACCCCCGATTCCTTTTCCGACGGCGGCCTTTTTCAGGTGCACGAAGCGGCAGTTGCGCGCGGCCTTGCCATGATCGAGGAAGGCGCCGACATCATCGACATCGGCGGAGAATCAACCAGGCCCGGGTCCGATCCGGTGTCTGTTGAAGAGGAGCTGGAGCGGGTCATCCCCGTCATCGAAGAGCTCCATCGCACAACCGATACGCCGATTTCCATAGACACCAGCAAGGCCCGCGTCGCCGATGAGGCGTGCAAGGCCGGGGCCGCCATGATCAACGACATTACCGGCCTGCGCGGCGATGCCGATATGGCGGCGGTAGCGGCACGGCACGGCGTCCCTGTCGTCATCATGCATATCAAGGGAACTCCGCGCGACATGCAGCGGGAACCTTATTATGAATCGCTGATCGAAGAGATATGTGCCTTCCTGAGGGAAGGGGCCGAGCTGGCCATGGCGGCCGGGGTAAAAAGAGAAAACATCATCCTCGACCCCGGCATCGGCTTCGGCAAGACGCTGGCGCATAACCTGGAGATACTGGCGCGTCTTGGAGAGATCAGGGCCATGGAGTACCCTCTCCTCGTCGGCCCTTCGCGTAAAAGCTTCATCGGCACCCTCACCGGCGGTCTCCCTCCCGAGCAGAGGGTCGAGGGGACCGCTGCCGCCATCACCGCCTGCATACTGAACGGGGCCGATATCGTGCGGGTGCACGACGTACGGGAGATGGCGCGGGTTGCACAGGTGGCCGACGCCATAAAAAGGGCAGGGAGATAAGAAACGCTTATGGCCGGAAACGCCATTCACCTTAAAGATATCCTCGACATTACCCTCCTCCTTTATCTGGTCTACCGGCTGTTCCTTGCCGTCAAAGGGACGCAGGCCGTGCAGATGCTCATCGGCGCCGGCATTCTCGGGACGCTGGCGGCGATCGTCTACTGGCTCGACCTCAGGTTCGCCAAGGCGACCTTCAATACCCTGTGGCCCTATGGCATCCTCCTCGTCCTTTTCCTTTTTCAGCAGGAGATACGAAGGCTTCTGGCCCAGATCGGCACCAACCCTCTCTGGCTCCCCCTCCCCTTTTCCGGCGGCTCGGTAGTGGTAGAAGAGCTTGTGCGGGCGGCTACATCCCTGGCCAACAAGCGGATCGGCGGCCTGCTGGTAATCGAGCGGGATACCGACCTCAAGTCGATTGCCGATATGGGAGTTCGGATCGAGGCCCGGATATCACGCGAATTATTATTGTCAATCTACCATCCCACATCCCCCATCCATGACGGTGCGGTGATGATCCGGCGGGGAAAGATCGCCGCAGCGGGATGTTTTCTGCCCCTCACCCAGGACCCGGCCCTGAGCCCCACCCTCGGCACTCGACACCGGGCGGCCATTGGCCTTACCGAGGAGAGCGACGCGGTGGTAATTGTTATTTCTGAAGAAACCGGCAAGCTTTCCGTGGTGATCGGCGGAAAGATCACGTCGGATGTAGACCAGGCATCACTGCGGGATATGCTGACGCGT
Organism: Nitrospirota bacterium; assembly: GCA_029859385.1. Classification (GTDB taxonomy): domain Bacteria; phylum Nitrospirota; class JAOUDF01; order JAOUDF01; family JAOUDF01; genus JAOUDF01. Next base: position 17,979 of record JAOUDF010000008.1, on the reverse strand, counting down.
CTGTTTGCAAAAAAATTCTAGGAGGAATTATGCGAAAACTTTTCGGTACCGACGGCGTGCGCGGCGTCGCCAACATAGAGCCGATGACGGTGGAGATTGCAATGAAGCTGGGCCGGGCTGCTGCCCATATCTTCAGGAACAACGCGGGCCGTCACCGGATCGTCATCGGCAAGGACACCCGTCTTTCGGGCTACATGCTCGAAAGCGCGCTCATGGCGGGCATCTGCTCCATGGGGGTCGATGTGCTCCTCGTCGGCCCGCTTCCCACGCCCGCCATCGCCTTCGTGACGCGCAGCCTTCGGGCCGATGCCGGGGTCGTCATTTCCGCATCGCACAACTCCTTCGAGGATAACGGCATCAAGTTCTTTTCAAAAGAGGGACTCAAGCTCCCCGACGAACTGGAGAAGCGGATGGAAGACCTCATCTTCTCCGGCGAGATCGACCAGGTCCGCCCCACTGCCACCGAGGTCGGCAAGGCATTTCGTCTCAATGATGTTGAGGGGCGCTATATCGAGTTCGCGAAGAATACCTTCCCTCGCAGGCTCACTCTCGAAGGGCTGAGGATCGTGGTCGATGTGGCCCACGGCGCCGCCTACAAGGTGACCCCCGCCGTGCTCCGCGAACTGGGGGCCGAGGTCGTCGTCATGAACGACAAACCCAACGGCACCAACATCAACCTCAACTGCGGTTCCACCCACCCCGAAGGGATGATGGCGAAGGTAAGGGAAGTCGGCGCCCATCTGGGCATCGCCCACGACGGCGACGCCGACCGGGTGCTTTTCGCCGATGAACAGGGCAGGCTGGTCGACGGCGACCAGATCATGGCCATGTGCGCCCTCGACATGAAGCAGCAGGGGACGCTGCACAACGACACCCTCGTCACCACCGTCATGAGCAACCTGGGGCTCGACATCGCCATGAGGGAGGCCGGAGTCAACCTCGTAAAGACCGCCGTCGGCGACCGCTACGTAGTGGAAGAGATGCTCAAGAACGGCTACAACCTGGGCGGCGAGCAGTCGGGGCATATCATCTTCCTCGACTACAACACCACCGGCGACGGGCTCATCTCGGCCCTTCAGGTCATGGCCCTGATGCAGAAGACCGACAAGCCGATCTCCGAGCTGGCCCGCTGCATGACCATCCTGCCGCAGGTCCTCGTCAATGTGAAAGTGGCGGAGAAGAAAGACCTCGCAACGCTGCCCCGGGTACAGGAGGCCATCAGCTCCGTGGAGAATACCCTGGGCGATCGGGGGCGGGTGCTGGTGCGCTACTCCGGAACCGAGGCCAAACTGCGGGTGATGCTCGAAGGCGAAGACGAAGGGCAGATCAAGTCCCTGGCCGAAGAGATTGTCAGCTCGGTGCGCGAGAGCATGGAGGTCATCGCCTAGTGGCGCCGGAGATATTCTTCACCGTCCATCCCGGCCCGCGAGGCCCTGTTCGGGAGTTTTACCTCGCGGCCACCGCCAACGGCCTCTGCGCCCTCTCCTTCGACCGGGCCGAGGTTCTCGATACCTTTCTTGCCGACTGCGAGAAGAAATACGGCGTGCTGCCGATCCGCAAGGAAACACCTCTGCTCGCCAAGGCGAAAAAAGAGCTGGACAACTACTTCGCGGGCAAGCTCAAATATTTCACCGTCAATATCGACCTGCAGGAAGGCAGCCCCTTCGACTGCACAGTATGGAAGGCACTGCTCACCATCCCCTACGGTGAAACCCGCAGCTACAAATGGCTCGCCGGGGCCGTCGGCAGACCAAAAGCCGCCCGGGCCGTGGGCTCGGCCAACGGACGAAATCCTATCGCCATCATCATCCCTTGCCACCGGGTCATCGCATCCGGCGGCGGGCTGGGCGGGTATTCGGGAGGGTTGGATATAAAGAGGATGTTGCTGGGGGTGGAGAGGGTCGTGTTTTAGACAACTACTTGTTGCCGGCAAATCTACACTCTGATTTCATTTCTGTTTCATGCACCTCTCTGACACTGAATCACCTTAAAATGATCCCAGCCCAGAATGCGTTGGGAAACGATCTTCCGGTTTGCCGCGTAAGCAGATCAATAATTCTCCCATCCGGGTTTAAGTTTGTAGGGCAAGTAGACGAAGAGTGGAATGTCCTACATTCAAGCAGCGTTCAACGGTCAAAAAGCCTCCATTTCTGGCGAGAAAGAGTTGGTCAATACTGAGAATGGCGCGCCACAAGCATCGTGGCGGATCAGCAACATGTTCGATGTACCGTTGAGCATCCGCATTGCCCACAATGCCAACCTGGTGACAATCTGTTCCTTTCCTCAATTTGAAAATCTCTGACCGGCGTGATGCGGCCACTCAGGGGCAGGCAGGGAATAGTATCGATAATCATGTTTCCTGAGTGCCTTGACCGACAAGATGTAGCCTAGGCAGAGCGAAGCGAAAGCCGGATATGCCCAATCAATTTATGATGGGAAACCTACCCTGAAAAATACCGGTAAGTTAACCCTTCCCCTTCCTCACATTTTTGGCGCTGACCGTCAGCGCCCACGCCTAATCCTCAAGCAAAGAGTTTCAGCAGTCGGTCGAACAGTCGCGGAAGGCGCCAACCGCCAACATCCTGCGCCAGAAGACCGGCATGGCTTCACTAACGCCACTTCTTGCCAACACGGGACTGTGCGCGAGATGACATTGATGGCGTCTGGCAGTTACATCATCCAGCAGGAGTATGTTAATGCAAGAGAGAAGCTCATTAAATAAGAGGAGACTGCCATGCTGAAACAGATTGTTTTGGGAATACTTTTATTTGCGGGTTTGCAGGGTGGGGCGGCCTGGGCGGATGGCTCGCTACTTGATGCCGCCAAGGCGGGAGATACGGCAAAAGTCGAAGCGCTTATTGTCAAGGGAGCGAATGTCAATGAGAAGGACAAGTATGGCTGGACGCCGCTCCTGGAGGCGGCATCGGCAGGAAAGAAAGACGTTGTTGAGTTGCTCATTGCCAAGGGTTCAGATGTAAACCATAAGAGCAAAGAAGACTATACGCCCTTGCATGCCGCGGCAGCGAATGGCCACAAAGATGTGGTGAACTTGCTGATTGCCAAAGGCGCTGATATTAATGCCCGGGAAAGAAGTAACAGCTGGACCCCGCTTCACAAGGCGCTTTACTACAATAAAAAAGATGTGGTGGAAACGCTTATCACTCATGGCGCTGGCGTGGAATCCCTTGTTCCCAAGGGCGGCGACGTCAACGCGAAAGATACGAATAATATGACAGCTTTGTTTTATGCCGCACAAAGCGGGAACAAGGCCCTTGTAGAGACAGTGCTTGACCTCGGTGCAGACATAAAGGCGATGACCGGGGATAAAAAGACAGCCTTGCACTTCGCGGCACAAAGCGGCAACAAGCCGCTGGTCGAATGGTTGGCGGCACGCGGCCTCGACATCAATGCCGATGCAGAATATCGTGGTTTCCCCGTGCATTACGCCGCACTGAGCGGCAATAAAGAACTTGTCGAATGGTTCGCAAGCAAAGGGGCCGACCTCAAGGTAAAAGACAAGTATGAACAAACCGTTTTGCACTATGCCGCACAGAGCGGGAATAAGCCGCTTGTTGAATGGCTTCTTGTAAAAGGTGCGGATGTTAACGCTAAATCTTATCATGGCGCCCCTCTGCATCTGGCTGCTGAGAAGGGACATAAGGATATCGTTGAACTTTTAGCCTCTCGCGGCGCTGACCTCAAGGCAAAGGGGAAATACGAAATGTCAGTCCTGCACTATGCCGCACAGAGCGGGAACAGGGCGCTCGCGGAGTGGCTGGTGAGCAAGGGAGCCGATATCAAGGCAAAGGACACCTATGACAATACTGCTTTGCATCTGGCAATGCATAAAGACAGGGAACTTATCGAGTGGCTTGTCAAGCAGGGGGCGGATGTCAATGCCAGGGAGAAAATTTCTTCCGACATTCCGTTGTCGATAGCTGCATCGCTTGGCAACAAGACACTCATGGAATTTCTCATGGCTAATGGAGCGAACCTCAAGGCAAACGAAGGACTGGTGCTGTATAACGCGGCCAAGAGCGGCAAAAAGGAACTTGTCGAATGGCTGGCGGGGCAGGGCATAAGCATCACGGCCAGGGACGACAAGGGGAATACGGCCCTGCACGGTGCGGCCGAGCGCAGGAACAAGGAAGTGGCCGAATGGCTCGTGGGTCGCGGCGCTGTAGTAAACGCGAAAGACAACTCCGGGTATACGCCACTATTTTCCTCGGCACGGGGCAGTAATACGGATGTGGCTGAGCTTCTTATCGCGAACGGCGCGGAGGTCAATGTAGCCTGTGGGAGTGACGGAAATACTCCATTGCATAACGCGGCGTATGATGACGGCAAGGAGATGATTTTGCTGTTGACCGCCAAGGGCGCGGAGGTGAACGTCAAAGACAAGAAAGGCAAGACACCCCTGTTCAGGGCTGCCTATTACGGAAACATGAAGACGATTGAAGCCTTGATCTCCAAGAAGGCGGACGTCAACGCTAAGGACAATGACGGTGAAACGCCGCTCGTTGTGGCGCTGAATCAAGGTAAGATGGATGCCGCGCAGGCTCTGGTCGCGGCAGGGGCCAGCGTCAAAACAGCGGACAAAGAAGGACGCACCCCTCTGCATATCGCGGCGCGTAACGGCGACAACAAAGCCGCAGGAATATTCCTCAAAAGCGGCGCGGACATAAATGCAAAGGAAAAAGACGGCGTCACCCCTCTCCATAGAGCCGTATCAGAGGGCAAAAAGGAGACAGTTGAATTCCTGATTGCCAAGGGTGCGGACATACATGCAAAGGGCGGATACTACGGCGACACGCCGTTGCATCAGGCAGCAGGCAGAGGGGAAAAGGATATCGTTGAAATACTCATCGCCAAGGGTGCGGATGTCAATGCCAGAGACAAGGACAAGCACACGCCGCTCTATGTCGCCGCCAGTAAAGGAAAGGCGGATATCGTAGATCTGCTCCTTTCAAAGAATCCCGGTAATGATGATAAGGATGCGGCAATTCTAGAGGCTCTCAGGTATGGGCGCAAAGAAGTTATCGCCGTATTTCTGGCGCAGGGTATGGCGGTGAATGCAAAAAATAAAGATGGCGAGACGCCTCTTTGTGTGGCGGCTTATCCTTATGGTGAAGGGAAAGATGCCGCTGGGTTGATAGAGCTGCTGATTACAAAAGGAGCGGACGTCAATGCGAAGGATAATAACGGCTATTCACCTCTCCATAAAGCGGCCGGTAACTATAGCGCAAAAAAAGAAATGGTTGAGATACTTTTGGCGCATGGCGCGGATGCCAATGCAAGAACAAATGAAAACAAAACCCCGCTGCAAAATACAGAAGGCATTAGCGACCCCAAAGCAAGGCAGGAGATCGCATCTTTACTTCAATCCGCGATGCTGAAAAAGGCGGGTAATCCGAGCGAGTTGTTCAAGCAATTGCTGGCCGAACTCAAAGGACACGGGAATAGCGAAACCTTGCGCAAGTCGGTCATTGAAACCGCTCGACAGCTTCAACCGCGGCCTGTCGTACCTCCCGAGGCCGAGCAGTTTGAAGGCCGCGCGCACTATGCGTTCAAGAACGCCAAAACCGAGGCGGAAATGCTCGATGCCGCCCGCGAATACCTCAAAGCCGTCGACGCCGCGCCATGGATCGCCGGCTATTACTATGATCTTTGCACGATTCTTGAAAAAGCGAACCGGCCGGCCGAGGCCATACGCGCCTGCAAGCTCTATCTGGTTGCCGCCCCGGAAGCTCCCGACGCCTCTGACACGCGCAAGCGGGTTGCCGGGCTGGAGTATGTGGTAGAGCGTCAACGCAACAATGTAACCAGGCGGCACGACTGCACTAACATGTCCGATATTTATGAAACCGGCGCTAAAGTTGCCCAGATCGGCGCAAGAAGGATATCTCTCAAGATGATATCATCGTTGTACGGGGGCGTGTGGCGGAATCAACTGTGGATCGCCGACATCACGACCTTGCCGCAAAACATCCTTGGCCAAAGACACGAGCTTGATCAGACGGACAAGACCTTTCAGCTTAACGACCTGGCACAAGGCACACCCTTTTACCGTTTAACCATTGCCAGAGACGGCCGTATTACATTCGGAGGCAATGGGAGTACACAGGCGGAGATTGTCACCAGCATTACGGAACTTCATCAGCTCCGCAATACGCAGATGGACAATTGTCTCATAGCGACGAAATACGACGGCAAGTTCTTTGTGCATCTGGCCCAGGGAGGTCCGCTCCGTGCCAATGACGGCGCATTAGTAGCCGGCGGGCTGTTCTTTGAATCCGATTGCAGGGGCAATCTACTCGGCGAAAAACCGGGCTGGTTCCCTGCGGGGTTGGACCCACACCCTGAAACACCGGGGGTGAGCGGGCAGCATTCGAACTGGCAGTCGCAAAGTTTCGTTGCGGCATCGGCCGATGCGTGCCGGCAATCATCCAGCGATCGACTGGGATGGCTCGCGCCGTGATCACACTTCAAGGTGGAAAAATGACAACCACATACATCATCAAGATACCCGTGCTGTTCTGGGTAATGCTGGGTATTGCCGGCCTTGCTTCGGCGCCTGCGACGGCGGGCGAGCCGGCCTGGTGGACGCAGCAGAAAAGAGACTGTGGCTTACCCTCCAGCCTTGCCTATAACAGCTGGGACGGGAGATGCAATAGCTCACCTGGCGCTTCTACGCCTGCTCCCAGCTACGATTACGAAGCCGAACGCCGTGCTCGTGAGGCCGAAGCCGAACGCCAACGCCAGCAAGAGGAAGCGGAGCGCGCCGAGCGCGAACGCCAGGCAGAAATTAAACGCCAGAAAGATGCCGCGTTCATCCGTGACCGCGACGCAGCGGCGAACTCTTTCAAGGGATCGACCGGCTCGGCGATGGATCAACTCAAAGGATTATCCGGCGTGGACAATTCCGGCCTCAAGGGAAGCAGCTTCGACACGGGCGGCACCGGCCAGAAAGGGCTGCGGGGCAGTGCGCCGGTGGAAGACAACCGCAACGAGCCGGTGCCAAGCAAGCCCGCTCCTCACACCGACACCTCGGTGGTAGACGCGCGAGTTCCCCGTGACGGCGCTTATCTTGTCGATCAAGTACCTGAACTCAAGAATTCTCCGGCTGCGGACCGGATCACCAAGGGCTTTCAGGCGGTGGTCAACCACGACTGGCCGGTGGCGCTCGCCTGGTGGCAGGACGCGCTGAATCGCGATCCCGACAATGTCGTACTGAAACGTTCGGTCGCCCTGGCGCAGTGGATGGTGGATAAACGCAAGACAAAGGCAGCAGGACCGGTCTCGCCGCTCACCGCCGCAATCCATAGTGCATCGAGCGGCGACAACGCCGAGGCCATACGCCAATTCGAGCTTGTCAAAAAGGAGAACCCAGCCACTGCGGCTCAAGTAGACGACATGATTGCCGCACTCCGAAAGCGGCAGGAGAAGGATTCGAAGACGGCGTACTGGAACCAGGTAATAGAGAACGACATGCGGGAATTGCGCGATGCGGCTAATGAAAGGGGCTTGAATCTGTTGACAATCGGAGATGAAAAGGGCGCACAAAAGGCCTTTGACGAAGCGTCCTGGTATTCAGCTGGTTTACCAGCCGACAAATGAGGGAACTCCACAAGCGAGACATTACCTGTTAAGCAATCCGAGCAAAGCGGAAAGGCGAATGGGCAGCACGCTTTCGAGTGTGAAGTAATGACTAGCAACCACATTGAACAGATACACAGAAAAGACAAATCGGAGTTCTGGAAACCATGATGATCTCTCCGCGCCGTAAACGCATCGGTATAGTCCTTGGGCTGTTGCTCCTGGCAGGCCTTGGATGGCTCGTATGGCCGTTTATAACAGGATCCGGCCAAATGCAAGGCTTTTGCAGTTCGCTCGCTGCGGGGACTTCATTCGCGCAGGTTCAAACACAAGCGGATCAACACGGCTACCGGGTTTCTTCGCTCATCGACGGGCGCACGTTCGTTCACGATCCGAGCTCGTTCGGACGGTTCACCTGCGATGTACAGTTCGGGCCTGACGGGCTGGTGTCGGCGGCATATTCCTTTAATGACTAGAGAAGGCCGTCTCATTCAATCGAACAGGAGATATTCATTGTGAAACCCGAGTCTGCTCGTGCCCTCTGGATATTCGCCATGATACTTGCCGTGGCCGGCTCGGCTGTATCGAGCCCGAGCGGAAGATTCTTCTTGAGTATGGTTGCCGCGCTGGTTGCTCTGCCACCAACAATCTTTGGGACGGGTCGTGCCCGTCTCGGCGGTGCGATTGCCTGTATTTTATCCGTGTCACTGGCTATAGCAAGCTTTCCGGCGATGCAAAAGGATCAAGCGACATATGCAGATAGCGTGAAAAGAAAGCACCGGTCCACGGACGCTCCCGCTCCTGTCTTGCCCGGTGGAGTGATGCCCGGCAGATCGGATACCGTGAAATGAGGGGACATGCCCATCCGACAAGCACAAAGTGGCCAGGTTGAATTGGTGGTTCCTCTTGCATGAACACTCTCAAGGAGACACAGGGTTGTGAACGACGCTGAGCGGCTAGGGCGTAAAGCCAAACAATTCGATACCGCGGGTAAGGCAGCACTCTTGATTGGCATCGTGACTCTACCATTTACAGGTGGAAAAGGCGATTCGCTGTTGTACGGGCTCTTTCTGTTCCTCATCCTCAAGGCAATCAGCGTACAGTATCGAAAAAAAGGATTGGCACGGGCTGGGCAGGTATTCGGGGGGGCTGGGTACAAAAAGGATTCTTGAGATTAAGTTTCTAGGCTTTTTTATTTCGAAAGTGAGTTCATCTGACCCAGCCAAGCGCCGCTGGAAAGGCCTGCATCCCACCAACCTCCGGTATTCTCCCAACTGGCCAGAACTCCCTTTTCAAATGTAAGACGCATTGTTTTCTTTGGTGAGAATGTACTCGCCTCTTTTATCCACCAGCACCTTGTAGTGCTTTCTGCGTCATCACATTTTGTTGGTGGGCCAAACCGTTGAACTGACTCTTCATACGTCATCATTCCTCTTCTATTCTTTAATACTGTTGCCGCTTGAGATGCACAGCTGCTTGTAAATAAAAGAAAAATAAGAAGCGCACTTATCTGATATTTATATAGATATTTCATTTTTCATCTCGCTGACATCAGCTCAACAAATAGACAAAATTTACGTTCTCATATACATTATCAATTAGCCTCTTTTCAGTAAAAATTTATTTTCAGGGACCATCGGATGCCCCATCCCCCCTACGCCCCCCTTCTCGCCTCAGCGCTTGCCGTCGCAGCTGGCATCGCCCTTGGTGAAGCAATCAGCTATTTCCCGTTTTCGACGACGGCTTTCCTTGTGTCGATCTGTATCGCTACCTTCTTCCTCCGTCACCGCATCATTAATCTCCGTCAAGCAATGATACTCGCTGGTTGCCTCTTTCTTGGCATCGCACTGCACCTCAACTCTCTCCTGCTGCCGCATAACCACGTAGCCCACCTGCCCGAGGGCGAGTTCATGCTGGAAGGAACCATTACCTCATTCCCCGAGGGGAAGCTTGACCGGCAGTCGTTTATCCTCGATGCAGATCGGGCCGTTCTCGATACCGGCAGCCGTCCTGTCTCGGGCAAGGTGCGCATTTCCATGGAGGCAACACCGACGCCGCTCCACTACGGCGACCGCATCAGACTGACCGGTCGGTTTCACCAGCCTTCAGGGCTTAAAAATTTCGGCGGCTTTGACTATGAGAATTATCTGAAGCGGGAGGGGATACACCTTGTCGGTTCGGTGCGGAAGTCCGATCGGGTCTGGTTTCTGGGCAACAGCGGCAATGCCGTGATGCGCTCAATAAGCGAGTGGCGCGACCGGATTCGATCCGATGCCGGGCGCTCGCTGAGCGGCCCCGGGCGGGCGGTTTTTATCGCCATGACCATCGGCGACGAACGGTTTGTTAACGACCCGATCCGCGACGCCTTCATGGTGTCGGGCACTACCCATATTCTCTCCATCTCCGGCTCCCACGTGGGGCTCATCGCCTTCTTACTTTACAACATGGTCCGCCTCTCATTTCGCCTGCTCCCCGCACCGTGGCTGCTGCGCGCAACCCTGTACGTGAACCCGTCCCGCGTTGCAGCGCTCGCGACCATCCCCATCGTCATCTTCTACACCCTGCTGGCGGGGGCGGAAACACCGACGGTGCGGTCAGCCATCATGGTCGTCATTTATCTCACTGCGATTCTCATCGGGCGCGGCAGCCAGCCCCTCAACTCCCTGGCCCTGGCAGCGCTGTTGACATTCCTCTTTGATCCGCAGGCCCTCTTCTCCATCTCGTTCCAGCTCTCTTTCCTCACCGTCCTCCTTATCTGCCTTGCCGTCGAAGAGAAGCGCGAAAAAAGTCTCGCCGAACTTCTGGAAAAGGAGACATGGAAGACTCACCTCAGACAGAGGTTATCTTCCTGGCTGAGGATGTCGGTCGCCGCCTCGCTGGGAACGCTGCCGCTGGTGGCCTGCTACTTCAACTCGCTCCCCTGGGTTGGCATTATCGCCAACTCGGTAATTGTGCCCCTGGCCGGTTTCGTCGTGGTGCCGGTCGGACTTTTTTCTGCGATTATCGGCATGGCGCAACCCCAAGCAGCGCTCCCTTTTGCGACGTTCAACCAGCATATTCTGGACACCTTTTACAGAGCAGTTAACTTGTTCGCCGCCATCCCCGGCGCGGAGGTGTACTGCCCCTCCCCTTCACCAGTTATCGTCATGGCTTTCTTTAGCCTGCTGGCCGCGTGGTACTTTACGCGAAGCCGCCTCATGCTCGCAGGCACTACCGCCTCATGCCTCCTTTTTCTTGTCCCCTTCTTCACCTCGACGGAGACAGACAGGACGGTGGTGGACTTTATCGATGTTGGCCAGGGCGACTGTGCGCTGGTCCGTCTCTCCGATGGAAAGACCATCATGGTCGACACCGGCGGTGCGTCACGGGACCGCTTCGACATGGGACGCAGCGCAGTGGCGCCTTTTCTCCGGGATCAGGGCATTCGTCGGCTGGACCTGGTCATCCTCTCCCACTACAACGCCGATCACGCCGGAGGGATGCCCTACCTCATGCGGCACTTTGAAATCGGCGAGATATGGGAAGGGATTGGACCGACTGATAACCCGCTGAGGCAGGAGATACTCCGAAGGGCATGGGAGCGACGCATCCCGGTGCGCCGGGTAAAACAGGGCGACCGTTTTGACATCGGCGGATCAATCTTCGAAGTACTGAATCCACCAGCTCATAATCACAATCGAGAAAATGAAAACAGCAGCTCTATCGTCGTGCGGATTACCGCGCCGGATATGAGTATCCTGTTTGCCGGTGACGCGGACGAGACAGCGGAGTCGGCAATGCATCGCCTCTTGTCGCGGACCGACGTCATAAAAGTCGCCCACCACGGCAGCAGGACTTCCAGCTCAGAGGCCTTTCTGGCGCTGGTACGCCCGGTCGTCGCCGTCGTCTCAGTGGGACGAAACAACAACTTCGGCCATCCAGTGCCGGAGGTAATGATGCGCTACTCGGCGAGGGGTTCACGAATCTATCGGACTGACCGGCACGGCATCATCCGCCTAACCGCAGAAAGCACGGGGAATAGCCGCTCGATGAACGTTATTACATACAACGACCGCATATTGAGGGAAACGCCTTGGGCTGACGGTGTATCAGCCCTCTGGCGGGCTGAAGCAGAAAATATCGGGAAGATGTGGCGCAGGCCGTGGCTGTGGGAAGGGAAGGAGGTGTTGACTCGCTCAGGCTGAGCGAACCGTGCCCTCATCCGCCACGCCCTCGACGAAATCGCGGGATGCTTCGTTCCAACGGTAGAAGGTGATGCGCCGGCTGCCGTTACTCTTGAAGGAGACGACGACGTGAATGGCATCGGGGTAGAGCGGTTCATCGAACATCATGGCTTTTGCCTTGTCCTCTGCGGAGAAGTAGGCATCGTGCTCGGGATGGGAATGGTAGAAGGCGACGATCTGAAGCGTCCCCTTGTCGACCTGCTTGAGAATGGCCACCTGCTCGGCGGGGTCGATGAGGTAGGCGGTGCGGGAATCACGAGGAAAATTCTCCGGCTCTTCCGCTGCCATTTGGTCGTAGACGTTGGTGCAACGACGCACCTTTACGTCGCCCGTCGCGGTTTCGCGCAGGACCATGCCGCAGCACTCGAAAGGGAAGGTCTCTCCCGCGTGGGCGTAGAGTTCGGCGATCTGGGATTGGGTAAGAAAAAAATGAGTCTTCATTGCAGTTTACTTTATCAACGTCATTCCTGCGAAGGCAGGAATCCAGCACACTGGATGCCCGATAAAATCATTCGGGCATGACATACAGGTTAAATAGACCAAGTCCCGTGGAAGCCGAAAAGTTGCGTCGTAAGGTAGCGGTTCCCGCTATCCGGAAACACCGTCACGATCGTCCCTTTCCCTATCTTTTTGCCCACCTGCAGAACACCTGCCAGCGCCGCCCCCGAAGACTGACCGACGAGCAGCCCTTCTTTACAGGCAAGGAGCTTTGCGAAATCGTAGGCCTGTTCGGTATCGGCATAGACGGTATCGTCGGGCAACGTCGCGTCGTATATCTCCGGTACAAGAGACGATGCGTAATGCTTCATCCCCTCCAGGCCGTGCATGGCCTCGGAAGGCTGCACAGCGACCACCTGGATGTTCGGGTTAAACTCCTTGAGCCTGCGGCCGTTGCCCATGAGGGTGCCGCTGGTGCCCACGCAGGCAACAAAGTGGGTGAGGTCGCCGCCGGTCTGGCGGATGATCTCCACGCCGGTGGTGTCGTAATGCGCCATCCAGTTGGAGCGGTTCTTGTACTGGCTGCGATAGAAGTAGCGCCAGGGGGCCTCGCGACTCAGCTGCTCGGCCAGCATGATGGCGCCGTCGGAGCCTTCGAAGGGGCTGGAAAAGGTAAGTTTCGCACCATAGGACTCTATGATCCGCTTGCGCTCGCTGCTGACGTTCTCGGGCATGACCAGTTCCACCCGGAACCCCTTTGCCGCGCCGATCATGGCATAGGCAATGCCGGTGTTGCCGGAGGTAGAGTCCATGATGACTTTTTCGTGCGTCAGCTCACCCGACCGCTCGCCGTCCTCGATAATACGCAGGGCTGCGCGATCCTTCACCGATCCACCGGGATTGAAGTACTCCACTTTGGCCAGTATCCGCACATCGGGGATCTGGTCCTTCAGCAGGCTAATTTCAACAAGAGGGGTGTTGCCGATGAGACTGACTATGTCGGGAGCGAGACGGGGCCGGTCGAGCCTGAGATTTTCCTGTATTGTCATCGTCTTGAGGAGGTGGGGGTTTCGCCGCGCAGTTCCTTTTTCTGTATCCAGCGGAAACCGTCGGGTGTAATGATCGCCACGTCAATGGGTCCGCCGACCCCCTGCACCGCGCCGGGTTCACCCACGGTACCGTCGGCAAACCGCTGCATGTCGATGGAGGTACGTATCATGAAGATGGCGAAATCGATGCCGTCCTGCAGAGTCAGGTATTTGAACGGAATGTTATAGGCCAGCTTTTCCGCCTCGGCCCGTGATTTGTCACTTAACTTGGGGAGCAGCTTGTTGTCCACCCCCTTGATCATGCGGGTCACCACGTCGGTCTGGCCGCGCCAGCGGGCCCCGAAATCCCTGAACTCCTTGATCTCTTCCTTGAGCGCACCCAAAGGACTTACGATAATGGTGTACGCCCTCTTCTCCCTGTTTTCGTCATATCCGGAAACCGTCAGCTCGAGAGGTTCTACCTGGGTCCCCATGAACGCCCGCAGATACTTTTCCCTGACAAAATCATAAAGTCTCTGCGCGATAACGGTCACATCGGTGTTTGAAGTATCGCCGATGTTGTTGTCTCCCCTGAACTCCTGGATGATGCTGTTGATATTCCTGTCGCCGATTGAGGCCTTGCCCGAATAGGTGGCCCCTACAAAGTCGCCGAGCCGGAAGACCTTTTGCGCGTCGTCGGTGGCGGTGCGGGTGATATACCCCTTCCCCTTGTCTTCGGTGAAATAGGTGACGCGGCTGTCCGCCGCGATGACAATCCCCTCGCTGGTGGAAACGGTAATGTTCACCGTAGCCAAAGCGGGCGCGGCGGTCGAGAGCAGTACTGACAGGACGGTTAAAAGAAGTCGTTTTGACATGAAATTCTCTCGATACGAAAACGCATGATTTAACTCTGAAACCCCGGGGTCTGTCAAGAAAAAACCCTGAATTTACAGGCTTTGCCGCTAATCCTTGTCGATCTGCGCCTTTTGCAGGGCGCCGCTGAAATCGCGATAAATGACCTTCCACTTGCTGTAGAGGTCCAGCGCCCCGCCCCGGCCGCCGGCCTCACGGGAGCCGATGCCTGACCCGCGGGTGCCGCCAAAGGGGAGCTGTATCTCTGCCCCGATGGTGGGGGCGTTGATGTAGACGATACCGGTGTCGATGTCGCGCTCGGCCACGGCACTCTTGTTGACATCGCGGGTATAGATCGACGCGGACAGGCCGTATTTGACGCCGTTGACGACGCGGATCGCCTCCTCCAGTCCACTCACCTTTATGACCGACACCACCGGCCCGAAGACCTCCTCCTGCGCAAGCCGCATCTGCGGCGTCACGCCGGTAAAGATGGTCGGCTCCACAAAATAGCCGTTGGCCCGGTCGCCGCTATCGAGCTCCTTGCCGCCCAGCGCGAGGGTTGCCCCCTCTTCGCAACCGATCTCGATATACTGGAGGACCTTCCCCTTTGCGGCGGCGTTGATCAGCGGCCCCATCTGGGTCTTTGCGAGAAGGCCGTCACCGACCACCAGCTTTGACGCCCGATCGCGGAACATCTCCACAAAGCGGTCGTGGATTTTTTCGTGGACAATGAGTCTGCTGGTCGCCGTGCAACGCTGCCCCGTGGTGCCGAAACCGCCCCACAGCGCTCCCTCCACCGCCAGGTCGAGGTCGGCGTCGTCCATGACGATGATGGCGTTCTTGCCCCCCATCTCCGCCGCAAACTCCTTGCCAAGACCGCCGCACAAGGCATGCAGCCGCTCACCCACCCGGCACGAGCCGGTAAACGACACGCCGTGCACGCCGGGATGGGTCACCAGCGCCTCCCCCACCTCTCCGCCGGAGCCCTGCACCAGGTTCACCACGCCCTTCGGAATGCCCGCCTCCTCGAAGGCCTTTACGAACTCGGAGGCGCAGATCGGGGTATCGCTTGATGGCTTGATAACCACTGTGTTTCCGCAGATCAGCGCCGGAAGCATCTTCCATGAAGGGATCGCCACCGGGAAGTTCCAGGGCGTCACCAGCCCGAAGACCCCGACGGGAACGCGCACCGACTTGCAGTCCTTGTTGGGCAGCTCCGACGGCACCGTCTCGCCCGACAGCCGCCTCCCCTCGCCCGCCATGTAGTAGGCCATGTCGATGGCCTCCTGCACGTCGCCAAGCCCCTCGGGCAGTACTTTTCCCATCTCGCGGGTCACCAGCCGCCCCAGCTCGTCCTTGCGGCGGGCCAGGATTTCGGCGACCTTGTAGATCATCTCGCCCCGGCGCGGGGCCGGCACCAGCCGCCATTTTTCGGCGGCAGCCGTAGCAGCGGTAACAGCTCTGTCCACATCATCCTTCGTGGACATCACCACTTCGCCTACCACATCACCGTTGGCGGGGTTTCTGCTCTTGAAGGTCTTCCCCGACGAGCTGTCCAGCCACTCGCCGTTAATGAAATTCCTGTGCACCTCTCCCATGCCGTCCTCCTTTATGGTAGCCCGCATATCGATGTATTTCTCCACTTATCGAAGATTTCGCGCAAAAAGTTGAGGAGAGCACCAGACGGCACGCCTTTCACTGCTAATCCTTGAACGCCTCTACTGTAATCAGCAGCTTGACTGCGTCACTCACCGCAGGGACGGCGTAGGTCATTCCGAATTCTGAACGGTTTACCGTCGCCGTGGCGTCGGCGCCGCATACGTACTTTTTGTTCATCGGGTGCACCCGGCAGTTGAATGCCGTAATCGCCAGTGTCACCGGCTTGGTGACGCCGAGAATCGTCAGGTTGCCGTGCACACTGGTGGGGTAGTCGTTCTTGAATTCGACATTCGTGGACTTGAAGGTAATCGTCGGGAATTTCTCCACATTAAAAAAGTCCTCGCCCAGCAAATGCTTCTCCAGCTGCTCGCCGCCGGTATTCACCGATTTGGCATCGATCTCGATATCCACCGTCGCCTTTTTCGCCGCCAGATCGAGGGTAATCTTGCCGCTGGTCTTGTCGAACCGGCCGCGCTGGGTCGTAAGGCCCAGATGATTCACCTCGAAATTCGCAAAGGTATGCTTCGGGTCCACCGTATAGCTCTCGGCCGCAAAAGCAGTAGTAGTAAATGCCAGCAGAGCAATCAACAACAAGATCACTTTTTTCATGGGACTTTCCTCCTGTTCTCCTGTGTTATCCGCCCGGCGGTTGCCAGGGGTTTTCAGAAACTGAATATCGCGCCACCTTAAACTCACAGAAATCACACCCCAGCCAAACTTTCCGATGCCTCAAAAACTGCCGCCAGGCATAAACCAAACGCGCCCCATATTCAGCTTCTGAAAACCCCTGGCAGCCGACGGGCGGCTCAATATTATTATTTGACTCCGGACGCAGGAACCGTAACCCTGAAATTCACTTCCACCGCATTGGCCACCGTGCTCACATCGGCCCACGCACCCTCGCCGATATTGAAATCAAGCCGGTTGATCGTGAACCTGCCCTCCAGCAGCCACCCGCCCTTTTCCTTCTTCGCCGCAACAGGCACCGTCACATCACGGGTAATCCCCTTTATGGTAAGTTTGCCCGCAACCCGGTACTGATTGTTCCCCGCGGAAGTCACCGAGGTGGAGACAAACTCCGCCTTTGGATAGACCTTTACATTAAACCACGGCTTGCGCCGCACCTCCATATTGGCGTCGTCGGAGCCCGCGTCAATGCCGTCGATGTCGACCGTTACCGTAGCGCGGCTGTTGGCCGGGTTTTTCTCGTCGATGACAATATCGCCGTCGAACCGGGTAAAGCTCCCCTTTACCGGCACCCCCATCTGCTTCGACACAAACTCGAGCTTGCCTCCCTCGCGCGCCAGCGGCGCTGCATCGGCGCATAACGGTATGACGAGGAGCAGCACAAGCGCGCCGATCTCCGACCGATTAACAAGGGAGCACGGAATCCGGAAGACGACCTTCTCGTCATTCCGGCGAAAGCCGGAATCCAGCCTCGTCAAATAACCCGCAAACCACTGGACACCGGTTTTCACCGGTGTGACGACTTTGTTTAATTTCGTCATGACTTTTTGATCCTCAGCATCCTCATCAGCACATCATCCTTGTCGATAAAATGGTGCTTCAGCGCCGCCCCGGCATGCCCCAGCACGAGCAGCAACAGGCCGTTGTTCAGCAGTTCATGCACTTCATCAAGAATTTCAGCGGTCTCCTTGTTTTTCTCAACAAGGTCCGGCAGCGGCAACACCCCAAAGTATACCGTCTGAAAGCCGTGGGCCGAGCTGGTCAGCCAGCCCGATACCGGAATAATGAACATAAGACAATACAGCAGAAAATGGCTCGACTTCGCCGCCAGCCGCTCCCACGCCGGCATCTTTTCCGGCAGGGGCGGCGCGGGGTGAAATGCGCGCCACGAAAGACGGCTGATCGCCAGCAGAAAGACCGTTACGCCGATCCATTTGTGATACGAAAAAAGCCGAAGCTTGGTGGGAGAAAGGGGCAGATCTTCCATGTAGCTGCCAAGGCCAAAGGCAGACACGATAAGCGCGGCGGTCATCCAGTGCAGGACAATCGACGTTCGGGTATAGCTGTCAGTGACTGTGCCGCCCATATCGTTTATAACCAACCCTTGTCATTGCCTGACCTTAGGTGGCACCAACAACCGCTGCTTGTCGTAGATGAAGTCCTTCCGCTTGTAGTCCGCCAGCTCGAAATCTTCCCGCAGCACAATGGCCTCG
>JAOUDF010000007.1 GCA_029859385.1 Nitrospirota bacterium | reverse complement strand
AAAACGGAAGGTTGTCTTTTCGTCATCAGCAAGGTCACGCCACCAGGCGCGCACCTCTTCCAGCAGATGAAAGGTACCGACCACATTGGTCTGGATAAAGTCCGTCGGCCCGTGGATGGAGCGGTCCACATGGCTCTCGGCGGCAAAGTTAAGTACAGCCCTCGGCCTGTACTCATTCAGCAACCGCCCGACCAGAGTCCGGTCACCGATATCGCCATGCACAAAGATATACCGACCATTGCCCGAAATGCTGGCAAGGTTCCGTAGATTACCGGCATAGGTAAGTTTGTCCAGGTTGAGGACTGGCTCATCATGTTCCAGCAGCCAGTCCAGTATAAAATTGGAACCGATAAAACCGGCACCGCCTGTGACAAGGATCATGCCCCTTCCTTCCTAGCAAATAGCCGGGTTAATAGGTTAAACCGATGGGGTAACATCACCGACTCAATCGGCTTCCAGTCTACCATAACAGCGGCTAAAAGAAAAAACAAGGGCGGGCACCAAGGCCCGCCCTTCGATAGCAGAAGACTGATCTTAGACAAGCAGCGGAGCAATAACCAGTGCCACAATAGACATCAGCTTGACCAGGATGTTCATGGACGGCCCCGAGGTATCCTTGAGCGGATCGCCTATCGTGTCTCCCGTCACCGCAGCCTTGTGAGTCTCCGACCCCTTGCCGCCGAAGTTCCCTTTTTCGACGAACTTCTTGGCGTTGTCCCATGCACCGCCGCTGTTTGACATCATGAGGGCAAGCAGGACACCGGAAAGCGTGGCCCCTGCCAGCATCCCTCCCAATCCGGCAGGCCCGAGAAGGAACCCGATCACTACGGGCGCGGATACGGCTATGAGGCCGGGGACGACCATCTCCCGGAGGGCCGCCTGGGTACAGATGTCCACGCAGCGGTTGGAGTCAGGCTTGACCCCCTCTTTCCCTTCCAGCAGACCGGGTATTTCTTTGAACTGACGACGAATCTCCTGCACCATAGTAAATGCAGCCTTCCCGACGGAGGTCATGGTGAGCGCCCCCAGGTAGTAGGGAATGATCCCGCCCAGAAGCAGCCCTATGACCACGGTGGGGTTGTCGAGAGCCATGACCAGCAACGGTTGTCCGGCGGCAACCAGCTTTGAGTTGATTGCCTGGGTATATGCGGCGAAGAGGGCCAGGGCAGTCAGCGCTGCGGAACCGATGGCAAAGCCCTTGCCGATGGCCGCCGTGGTGTTCCCCAGGGCGTCGAGGCTGTCGGTGATCTTCCTCGTGTCAGGCCCGAGACCGGCCATCTCCGAAATGCCGCCGGCGTTGTCGGCGATGGGGCCGTATGCGTCGACGCTCATGGTGACGCCCACGGTGGCCAGCATGCCTACAGCCGCCAGGCTGATGCCGTAGAGCCCGGCCACCGAATAGGCGACAAAAATGGACGCCGCGATGATGATGATGGGGATGGCAGTGCTCTCCAGCCCCACCGCAAGGCCTGCGATGGCGTTAGTGGCAGGCCCGGTCTGGCTGGCTTCGGCGATGCGCCTTACCGGGCCGGCCGAGGTGTAGTACTCGGTAATGAGGCCGATGAAGATGCCCGACAGGCATCCGACCAGCACGGCCCAGAAGGTACCGTTGCTGACGTCGAGGTTGTGGATTACTATCCAGGCAAACACGAGGAATATACCGGCGGCGATGAAGGCTGCATAGCGCAGAGCCGCGGCGGGGTCCATCTTCTCCAGAATCTTCATGGCAGCGATGCCGAGGAACGAAGCAAGGAGGCCGGCCATGATGAGCAGGAGCGGAAGGGCCATAAGGTGCTCCCTGGCCCCCAGCGATGCAGTGACTGTTCCCGCCACGGCGGTGGCGCCGAGGGCGATGGTAGCGATGACCGAGCCGACGTACGACTCGAAAATATCGGCGCCCATGCCGGCCACGTCACCCACGTTGTCGCCTACGTTGTCGGCGATAACGCCGGGGTTGCGGGGATCATCTTCGGGAATACCCGCCTCGACCTTGCCCACCAGGTCCGCACCGACGTCGGCGGTCTTGGTGTAGATACCACCGCCGACACGGGCAAAAAGGGCAATGGACGATGCACCCATGGCAAAACCGTTGATGAGGGATGCCTGTTCCGGGGTACCGTAGAGGTAGAAGAAGACGCCCAGACCAAGAAGCCCCAGGCTGGCAACGGCAAGGCCCATTACCGATCCGCCGAGGAAGGCAATAGAAAGAGCCCTGGCAGTATCAGGTTTGTACAGATTAGCAGCCTGGGCCGTTCTTACATTGGCGCGGGTAGCTGACTTCATGCCGCAGAAACCGGCCAGGACCGAGCAGATAGCTCCTCCCAGAAAGGCAAAGGCAGTCTCCTTGTTAAGGAAGACAGCAATCAGGATGAATACGACAACTGCAAAAATTGCCAGTATCTTGTATTCCCTCTTGAGGAACACCATGGCACCGTCATGGATGGTATCCGAAAGTTCCTGCATGAGGTTGCTTCCAACCGGCTGCTTCTTGATAAACTGGTAAATCCCTACGGCCAGAATCAGGCCGAGAAGCCCGAGAACCGGTGCAAACGTCGTCAACTGCTCCATCTACTCTCCCTCCTCATCCCGTTCGAAATATTCGGTAAAACGTAGTCACAAAGCATGAAAGCGGTTCATGGCACCGACAAGCTCTCCAGCCAGAACCATCCTGACAGCATCTTCAGCCCTTTGCAGGGCCTCCTCCACAACCTGTTTCTCTTCTTTCGCAAAAGGCCTCAGTACGTATCCTGCCGTATCACCTCCTTTATCCGGACGCCCTACACCAATCTTTATCCTTATAAACTCATCCGTCCCGAGGACTGCCATGATGGACCGTATGCCGTTGTGTCCTCCATGGCCCCCCTTCTCCTTGATCCTTATGCTCCCCGGCGCCAGGTCGATGTCGTCGTGGATTACGATAAGGTCAGAAGCCTTCGCGCCATTGGCTACCAGAGCGGATTTTACCGAGTCGCCGCTGAGGTTCATATAGGTCTGGGGCTTCAGAAGCATTATCCGGCACCCTTCCCAGGAACCGGTGCCGACCTCGGCCAGGTATTTGTTCTGCCGTATCTTTATGCCGGCGGCCTCTGCCAGCCTGTCTACCGCCAGAAACCCTATGTTATGCCGGGTATCGGCATAGCGGGAACCGGGGTTTCCCAATCCAGCGATTATCTTCACGCCGCTGTTTCCGTCCGTTCAGGAAAACCTAAAAAAAAAGGGCACCAGAGGTGCCCTTTGATTTACTTGGCCTTGTTCTCTTCTTCGGCCTTGCCCTTGCCTACTACCTCGGGTTCAGCCGCAGCAGCCGGGGCAGACGTCAACATCTCCTCCAGCTTGGCCGCCGATATCGGCGGTATCACCGATGCGAGGACGGCATCTTCGTCCGTATGCACCTTTACGCCGTCCGCCAGTTTGAGATCACGGACATGAATGACGTCGCCAATCTCCAGTTCGGTGACATCGAGGTCGATATGCTCCGGCATAAGCGAGGGGACGCACTCGATGGCAACTTCGCGGATTCCGTGCTGAAGAATGCCGCCGGCCTTTACGCCCTTGGCGGCGCCGGTAATTACCACTTCGATATTGACCTTCACCTTCTCGTCCATGCTGACTTCCTGGAAATCCGCATGAACAAGGGTCCCGCGTACGGGATGAACCTGGTAATCCTTGATAATGGCCGTCTTTTCCTTGCCGCCGCCGAAGGCGAGGGTAACAAGGGCATGCTCGCCGCCCTCGGAGTTGAGCAGCTGCACCAGACCTTTTGCATCAAGGCTGATGGCCGCCGAACCACCATGTCCGTAAACTACAGCGGGAACTCTCCCGCTTCTTCTCATACTTTTAGCCGCTCCCTTTCCGGTTGCATTCCTGAGTTCGGCCGCCAATGTCACGTTCTGCATTTCCACTACCTCCGTTATTGAAATCCGTTTCTACCGTTCCAGCCGTTTGCGGCGCTGGAACCGCAGAAACCGTTATTATTCGAACAAGGTGCTTACCGACGCCTCGTCGTGAATACGCTGTATGGCCTCTCCCAGAAGGGGAGCCACTGACAGTACCGTCAGCTTGTTGCACGCCTCTTTCTTATGATCCAGAGCAATCGTATTGGTCACGATCACTTCCTCCAGCTCCGAGTTGCTGATCCTTTCGATAGCCGGGCCTGAGAATACGCCGTGGGTACAGGCGGCAAATATCCTTTTCGCCCCGTGATCATGCAGGGCCTTTACTCCCTGGGTAAGGGTACCGGCCGTATCGATCATATCGTCCAGCAGAATCACATCGCGGCCGCTGACATCACCGATTACATGCATGACTTCCGCCACGTTGGGCTGGCTTCTCCGCTTGTCGATGATGGCAAGCGACGCCTGGAGCTTCTTGGCAAAGGCTCTGGCCCTTTCAACACCGCCGGCATCCGGCGATACCACCACCAGGTCCTCCATCTTCCGGTTCCTGATATATTCAAGGATGACCGGCGACGCATACAAATGGTCGACGGGGATATTGAAGAATCCCTGTATCTGCCCCGCATGGAGGTCGACCGAAAGGACCCTGTCGGCCCCCGCTGCGACAACCAGGTCCGCGACCAGCTTGGCAGTGATTGGTACGCGCGGATGGGCCTTCCTGTCCTGACGGGCATACCCGTAATAGGGCAGGACTGCTGTTATCCGATATGCCGATGCCCGCCTGAGGGCATCCATCATGATCAGCAGCTCCATCAGGTGCCGGTTTACCGGCATGGAGGTGGGCTGGACCACAAAAACATCGGCGCCACGCACATTCTCATCGATATGGACCGATATTTCACCGTCGCTGAACCTGCTGACCTTCGCCTTTCCAAGGGGCAGCTTCAGAAAATCGCATATCTCCTGCGTCAGCGGGATGTTGGCATTCCCCGAAAATATCTTGAGCTCTTTCTTCACTTACCCTTCCTCTACTACCAATGCAGCTTGGCTGGGGCGCCAGGATTCGAACCTGGGAATGGCAGATCCAAAATCTGCTGACTTACCGCTTGTCGACGCCCCATTAAGCTTTTACTCTCCGGGATAGTCGCGGCGGCCTGCGTTGCCCTTGGCCAGTTCCCGTTCGTATTCAGCCAGGATGGCGTTTTCAATCTTCTGCCGGGTCTCGTTGTTCAAAGGATGGGCTACATCCTTGTAGGTCCCGTCTTTTCGCTTCCTGCTGGGCATGGAGACAAAAAATCCCTCCTGTCCCTTTATGATCTTTATATCCCTGACAACAAAACAGTTGTCGAGGGTAATGGTGACGTACGCCTTGAGCTTTTCTTCGTCCACCGGGTATACCCGCACTTCCGTGATCTCCATACCTCGTTACCTCCTGCCTGATGGCGGGGCCAATACCGGCCCTGCGTGACTGGCGAACCGTTACAGTGTTAGCGGGGAACGTGTTAAGGCTGGTGCTACGAAAATCCTCCGGTCGTTCCGCTGAAGGGCAGCCGCCGCTTTACGGGCGTCCTCCTCCAGGTGAAACAGGCCGAAGACAGTGGGGCCGCTCCCTGACATAAGTGCGGCTGACGCACCGTTGTCAAGAAGGCGGTTCTTGATTTCTTTCACCTCAGGATAGTTAAGCTCTGTCACCTCTTCCAGGCTGTTATGGAGATATCCGCGCACCTCTTCAATGCACAGATTTCCGGCCGTAAGGCCCTTTTTGAGAAACGACGGGAGTTTAGTATTATCCGGCAAGCTTGTCAACTTCTTTATGTTTCCGTATACCCAGGCGGTAGAGACGGCAAACCCGGGATTTACCAGAAGAACCCATCCCTCAAGGGGCGGGAAAGGCTCCAGAATTTCACCCCTCCCCTTCCCCAGGGCCGCCGGGCCGCCAAAGAAAAACGGCACGTCCGACCCAAGCCGTATACCAAGGGCCGCCAGCTCATCCCGGTCCAGACCGAGACCCCACAGACGGTTGAGGGCCACCATGGCCGCTGCGGCATCACTGCTGCCACCCCCAAGCCCTGCGGCCATAGGAATCGATTTCCGGAGAGTTATGACCGCCCCATCCCCCACGTTACAGGCCTCTCGAAGGAGCTTCGCCGCCCGATAGACGATATTTTCAGTTTCAGGAACGCCCGGCAGATCGCAGTGGAGGCGGATATCGCCTGCTGTCTTCGCGACAGCGACCTCGTCATAGACGCCGACCATCTGAAAGAAGGTAAAGAGCTCGTGATAACCGTCTTCCCGCTTGCCGGTTACATGAAGGAAGAGGTTGATTTTGGCAGGAGCCTGCACGGAAAGCTGCATGGTCTTCAGCGGGTATCCCAGGTCGGAGTCAGGAAGAAGGCATCCCCCCCCACAGCGTCGTTAACGATCACATCGTTATATTTAACACTGACCTTGGCGAAGGCATTGGCGAAAAGGATGGACTTGGGCAGGGCATAGTTATTGATCCGTGCATAATTGTCGAAGCGAAGCAGGGTGAGGTCAACGCCGGATTCGTCGCTTTCGATATGTTCAAGGGGGAGATTGCTTTCCAGGCTATAGACGTTCCGCGTCTCGTAACCCGGTTTTGCCTCAGCCAGGGCATGCAATACCTTGCCGTCTATCTCGACCTTCCTGAAATTTGCCAGAGGGAAAGGTATCTGTCCTGCCATGGCCTGCCAGAGGAGGTCGTACTCAAGCACAAGGCCCAGTCGGTCTTTCAGCGTATCGCTGGTGAGCTTCCCTTCCATGAACTGCTGCTTGTCGAGGTCGATGTACTGGTACGTCTTGCCGTCAGAGACAAATGATGCCGTCGAGAAACCGGCCGGACTTATGAATTCGAGCCGCATGTACCGAGGGGACTGGAGGATCACGGTAACACTGGTCGACTGTCGACCTGCCATGGAATCAATCGTCACGTAGGCAATCGCACGAAGGGCTACCAGAAAAGATTCCCGCTCCTTAAGGGCCTTGAAAAGAGGCTGTGCTTCCGCCGGTACCTTCGAGGCATCCCGTGCCGCATCCATAGACGGGACCAGGGCACACGAGGAGAACAACCCTGCCGCGAAAAGAAGGGGAACGATGTGGGCCGTGATGCGGAATCCTGGGTTCATATCGCTGATTGTGCCGGAAAGGGTTAGTTTGCAGGAACAGCGGCCGGCTTTGCAGGAACGGGAGGCTTTCCGAACCCGGACTTTTCAAACTTTTCCCTCAACTTGTCGTTTGCCGGATCGGCGTTAAGGGATTTGACCCACTCATCGCGAGCCTCAGCCTTCATACCCTTGGCGAAGTATACATCCCCGAGGTGCTCAAGGATAACGGCATCATTGGGGAGGGCTACCAGCGCCTTCTTGATGGCATCCATCGCCTCGTCGTACCGGTTCTTCTTGTAGTAACACCATCCAAGGCTGTCGAGATAGTACCCGCTTTCGGGCTGAACCTCCAGCGCCCGCTTGATAAGGTCATAGGCCTCATCAAGCTTGATCCCCTTTTCCACATAGGAATAGCCCAGATAGTTCAGTGCCTCGGCGTGGCGAGCATTGAGGGCGAGGGTCTTTTCAAGCGCCGCCACCATCTCATCGTACATGCCCTTTTTCTCATAGATCACCGCGGCGTTGAAGTAAAGCTCCTCATTGTCGGGGGCCTCGACCAGGCCGGCCTTGAAGACTTCGAGGGCCTTGTCGTAGTCCTTCTGCTGGAGATGAATCAGGCCGAGGTAGTGATAGAAAGCGCCTTCTTCCTTGTTCCTCCTGATCGCCTCCTCAAAGACCTCTTTGGCCTTGTCGTCCTGCTTGGCCTTGTTATAGAGGAACCCCATCTGAAGGACGGCGTCGACCTCTTTCGGCTCGATCTCCAGTATCCCCCGGTATTCTTCAATGGCCATCTCCAGGTTACCCATCTCGCCGTAGCAGGCGGCCAGATAGTACCGCGCCTTCAGGTCTCCCGCGTTTCTGGCCAGAATGAACCGGAACTGCTCGATCGCCTTGAGATATTCCTTCTGCTCAAAATAGACCAGCCCCATCTTCAGGCGGTTTTCCTGATTGCTGGGGTCGATCTCACCTACCTCCTGAAGTTCGGCCAGGGCCTCGTCAAATGAACGCTTCTGGAGATAAACATTGGCAAGGCGGCTCTGGATATCGGGGTTGATCGGGTTAAGCTCCTTCACCTGCTTGTAGACGGCGACAGCTTCGTCCAGATTTCCCTTCATTTCATACACCAGGCCAAGGGTGATATAGGCCGCCTCAAAATCGGGCTTCAGCTCGATGGCCTTCTTCAAAGACGCCTCCGCCTTCGCATATTCCTTCATCTCGCCATAGATTCTTCCAAGATAAAAATAGGGCATGAGGGCGGTGGGGTCTTTCTCCGTAAGTTTGCCAAAGGTCGCGATCGCCTTGTCATACTCCTTCCTTGCGGCATGCATGGTTGCAAGGTAGACCAGGCCCTCCTTGCTGTCAGGTATGGCACGGACCAGTTCTTCATAGACACCAATGGCCTTGTCCTGCTGCTTGAGGCTTGTGTAGACACTGCCTAAAAGAAGGTAGGGCGTGGCAACAGTAGGGTTTGCGCGAATGGCCTTCTGGAGGTGGATCGCCGCCTCCTCCATGTTCCCTTTCTTGGCATGAATGCCCGCAATCGACGTTATGAGAAAGGCCGACTGGGTATCATAGGCCAGGGCCAGGCTGTAATGCTGAAGCGCCGCATCCCACTTGCCGGCCATTTCATTACTGTAGCCGGCAAGATAGTGGTAATAGGATTTGTAGAGTGCGGCGCCGTTGTTCCCTGCGGCAGCATAGGCAGCGGAGAAGGGCAAGATGAGCATAAGGGCGAGCAGATACGCGGAGAGAACCCGGAACGGGCGGGAAACTGTTGTCTTCATGGGAATCCTGTAGGGCAAGTAGTGAAAAAATATCGTAAATAGTGTAGTCTGCCTCTGTGTGAGGGTCAAGGGTTTTCAGTAAGTATACAGAATTATAAACGACACAAGGGCTGCATATAATTAGACCTGTCATGGACTCTATTCGTTCCTACATCGACTTCCTCACCATAGAAAAGGGGTTGGCCGTCAACTCCCTCAAGGCATATGAGAGGGACCTGCGCCAGTTCGAGGAGTTTCTTAAAGGGCGCGGCCTCTTAGCCGGCGATGCCACGCGAAAGGAGGTCATGGCCTATCTCGAGCACCTCTGTGTACTGGGCCTCAAATCGGCCTCCCGGGCCAGAGTGCTCTCCACGCTTCGCGGATTCTACCTGTTTCTCCTGTCAAACGGGGCCATAACCGCCGACCCGACGCTGAATATCGAGGCGCCCCGGCGGAGCGTCCACCTCCCCCGGAAGCTCACTTACCACGAGATTGAGCTGCTCCTTCGACAGCCTGATACACAGAAGGCGCGGGGGCTTCGGGATTCCGCCATGCTGGAAATACTTTACGCTACCGGGCTCCGTGTCTCGGAGCTGGTGAACCTGAAACTGGTCAATATCAACTGGGAGGCAGGTTTTCTCGTCACCATGGGCAAAGGCGGGAAGGAACGGGTCGTGCCGGTGGGAGAGGTCGCCCTCCAGAGGGTGCGCGAATATGTCGAGAACGCAAGAGGCGCCGCAGTAAAGGGGGGCGCTTCCCCTTTCCTCTTTGTAGGGACACGGGGAAAACCGCTCACCCGGCAGGGGTTTTTCGAAATCATCCGCCGCTATGCCAGGAAGGCCGGAATAGATGTCGTCATATCGCCGCACGTCCTTCGCCACTCCTTTGCCTCCCACCTTCTGGAGAAAGGGGCCGACCTCCGCTCCGTCCAGCTAATGCTGGGCCATGCCGACATCTCCACCACCCAGATATACACCCACGTTGAGGGAGAGCGGCTCAAGGAGATACACCGGAAGAAGCACCCCCGGGGGTAGAAGATATTCGCCCCTGCTTCCTCTTGACCTTCCCTCGGTAGTGGTTTAGGCTAATGAACTGTTTTTAACCCTGCCCCATGGAGGCATTCATGCTGAGAAAACCCGTTACCCTGCTTCTTGTCCTTGGTTGTCTTTATCTTTCCGGCTGCGCTACCGCTGAAAGGTCGTTTCTCCTCGACCTCTCCTACACTCCCAGGACTGACACGGCGGAAAAAGGCATAGATGTTCCCGTGGTCGCCCTTAACCGTCTGAGCGATTCCCGCGCCGTGCAGGACAAGACCCAGATCGGCGACGGGATCAACTCCGCCGCTAAAAAAGACAGCTTCTATCTCCACGGCGAACGGATCGAGATACTTCTCACCGATGCGCTGGAGGACCGCCTGCGCGAGACCGGCTTCGGAGTAAAGAGGATTTTTGGCTGGGACAGGAAGCCTGAGACCGCGGACCCCGCCTGGGGAGACATCACCATGGGTGGAGAAATCCTCGATTTCTGGCTCGATACCGATTCGTCCGCCTTCCGCTATACCGCGAAGGCCCGGGCAAAGCTGCGTATTACCGCGGTCAACGCCTCTACCCGTGAGGTCATCACTTCAACCATTGTGGAAAAGTCGACCGAACAGAGCGGCGGTTTCATGAAAAAGGAACTGCTGGAAAACCTGATGACCGATATCTATACCGGCCTGGTATCACAGATACTAGACGACGAAGGCCTCAGAGGAAAGCTCAAGGACCTCGGGAAGCACTGATGGACCAGAGGGCCTTCGAACGCCTCGTGGGAGAATCGGTGGAGACCCTCCCCGCCCGTTTTCGCACGCTCATCGAGAATGTCGCCTTCATTGTCGAGCAGTGGCCCGACGACGAAACCATGGAAGAGATGGGCCTTGACTCCCCCTATGACCTCCTGGGGCTCTACAGGGGTATCCCGCTGGAAGAGCGGGGATTCTCCTACGGCAACCAGCTGCCCGATACCATCTCCATCTACCAGAAACCGATCGAGGTCTATTGCCGGGACACCGGCGAGGATATCGCCGTCGTCATCAAGGAGACGGTTATCCACGAGGTGGGCCATTACTTCTCGCTCTCCGATGAAGAAATGGAGCGGATAGAGCATGAGGCGGGGCTCTAGCCGATGCATATCGTACTGCACGAGCCCGAAATCCCGGGCAATACCGGCAATATCGCCCGGCTCTGCGTAGGCGCCGATGTCGACCTGCATCTGGTGGGGAAGCTCGGTTTCCGCATCGACGACAAGGCGGTCAAGCGGGCCGGCCTCGACTACTGGCCCAATCTGCGCCTTCATCTCCACAACGACCTCGACCAGTTGTGGGCCTCCGCCGGAGACAGCTCCCGCTTCTTTTACCTCACCACAAAGACCGACCGGCTCTATACCGCCGTCACTTATCAGTCCGGCGACTACCTCGTCCTGGGGAGGGAGACCTCCGGCCTTCCCGAATGGCTGTTGAAGGCAAATGCCGAGCGGTGCATAACCATCCCCATGCCGGGCCCCGTCCGCAGCCTCAACCTCTCCAACGCCGCCAGCATCGTGCTCTACGAGGCGCTGCGGCAGAGCAGCAAATGGTAAGGCTCATCTGTCCCGTCCGCGGGTGCGGCAAACCTCTCGAACCGGCGGAGCGAGCGCTGGCCTGCGAGAACCGGCACACCTTCGACATCGCCAAAAGTGGCTACGTCAACCTGCTGCAACCCCAGGACCGTCGCTCGCCCAATCCCGGCGATTCAAAAGAGATGGTGCAGGCCCGGCGGAGATTTGTCGACCGGGGGCATGCGGCACTGTTGGCGGAATTATTGTGGCAGGCCATTGGGGACCTCGGCCTTCCTGCCGGTTTTTCCCTTCTTGATGCCGGGTGCGGCGAAGGGTACTTCCCCGGCATCATCAGCTCCCATTTTCCCGAAGCCGACATCCGGGGCGTCGACATCTCCGTCCCGGCAATCGACGCCGCAGCACGAAAATATCCGAATGTCCGCTGGCTGGTTGCCAACGCAGACCGTTTTCTCCCCTTTGTCGATGGGTCGTTTGATGTAGTCATGTCGATTACGGCGCGGAAAAATTCAGCGGAGTTCAGGCGAATCATCTCTCCAACCGGAAGACTCCTGGTGGCAGTTCCCGGAGAAGACGACCAGATCGAGCTGCGGGAGGCGGTGCTGGGGAAAGGGGTACAGAAGGACCGGACGGAGAGCACCCTCTCTCATTTTGCCGATCACTTCGCACTGGAAGAGGAGATAGCCCTTCGCTACACCGCACACCTCAATGCAGAAGGCCTTTCCGACCTCTTTGCCCTGAGTTATCGAGGCGCGAGGAGGCAGGCGACGGAGCAGCTGGCCCGAATATCCCGCCTTGATGTAACCCTCAGCTATCGACTCTTCCGTTTCAAAGTACGCACCTGATTCTGCCTGTAAAAAAAACGGGAAGCCGTCATCTGCCCATGAGCCGGTTTGCTCTATCCGCGGAGACGTGCTACCATGCCCGACAACATTTTATTAACCAGGGGACTTTGAAATGCTGTAGCACTTGGCCCCGCAACCCAAGGGAGGGCAACGATGAAGAATCGTACCTTGTGGGTTTATGTAATCGGGCTGGCGGCCGTAGTCGCCGTGATCCTGTACTTTCGTTTCGGGACTGAAGAGAAACCGCCGCCGGCCAAAGAGGCTGCCGCCTCTGCACCCGCTGCCCAACCCTCCCGGCTTCATCCGTTAGCCCCCCCACCCGAAGGCTTCCCTCCTCTGCCGGCCCTCAATGAAAGCGACGGTCTTGTGCAGGAGCTCCTGGGCAAGCTGCTCGACCGGCAAAAAGATTTAAAGCTGTTTATAACCGAGAACTTCATACGCCGCATCGTCGTTACCGTTGATAACCTTCCGAAGCCCCGCCTCCCCCGCAAGTATCTGCCGGTAAGATCTCCCCGAGGGAAGTTTCTCGCGAGAGAAGGCACGTCGCAGACCTTCACCATCGACCAGAAGAATTACCGGCGCTATTCGCCCTACGTCACGCTGGCCGAACACTTTGACACCGAAAAGATCGTGGCGTTTTATACGGGGCTTTACCCCCTGTTTCAGGAGGCCTACAGGGAACTGGGTTATCCGGACGGATATTTTAACGATCGCCTCATCGAGGTGATCGATCACCTGCTGAAGGCGCCGGAGGTGAGCGAACCTGTCGTTCTGACGAAATCGGTGGTGGGTTATACCTTTGAAGACCCGAAACTGGAAGCCCTTTCGTCGGGGCAGAAGATTCTCCTGCGAATAGGCGCCTCAAATGCTTCCGTGGTCAGACAGAAGCTCGGCGATATCCGGAATGCGTTAACGGGACAGGCGCCGGTTGCCGGGGCAACACACTGACCGGCCATACATTACGGATGCCCGTGGTCATGCTCGTGGTCGCTGATGTGCGAATGGCTGTGCACGTGAACCATCTGTCCGTGACGATGGGCATGCTCGTGGATGAGGTTGACCGAGAGCAGCAGTTCGCGGTTGGAAAGGATGTCGTTGGCGGCGCCGTCTGCGGCGAGCCGATGGTCCTCGCTGATGACGATGGCCCTGTCGGCGATGTCTTCGACTATGGAGAGGTCGTGGGTGGCCGTGATAATCGTCTTTCCGGCCTTTCTGAGCTGTACCAACGTCTCGGCCAGCCAGACCTGACTTCGTGGGTCAAGGCCGGTGGTAGGCTCATCCAGAAGCAGCACTGATGGGTTGGTAGAAAGGGCCGCGGCAATGGCCACTTTGCGCTTCTCGCCCCCGCTCAGGGTATGGGGCGACCGCTTCAGCATCTCTTCCAGCCCCAGCATCGACGTCAGTGAGTCGACCCGCTCCCGTATCTCCTTTTCCGGCAGGCCCAGCTGAAGGGGGCCAAAAGCCAGTTCATCCTCCACCGTCGGGTTGAAGAGCTGGGCATCGGCATTCTGAAAGACCAGGGCGACGGACGAACGGAAGAAGCGGCAGAAATCGTCCCCCTCCAACGCTTCCTCCGTGAGGGGGCGGTCAAAGACATGAACGGAACCGGTAGACGGAAAGATGAGGCCATCCATGAGCAGGAGCAGCGTCGACTTCCCTGAGCCGTTGGCCCCGAGGAGGACCACCTGCTCTCCCGCGTCAACCCGGAAGGAGACACGATCCAGCGCGGAGACGCTGCCATAGGAATAGCTTACATCACTCAACTGAAACAAAGGGTCAGCTGACATTTACTCCTCGTGAAACGGGTTGCAATGCCCCTTCAAATGCGGCATCATCTTACCATACATTCAGACGAGGCCGACATGAATATCTATAAGCAGGATTTCGCCCGTATCTACGACGACATTATCGGCGACATGCTCTTTGCGTGGTGGAAAGAGACCTTTGAGGCCCTTGCCCCTCTCCATGATATCCGGTCTGACGTCGTAGCGGATATTGCCTGCGGCACGGGAAGCGTCGTCCATTATTTTGCCGACAAGGGCAGGATGGTGGTCGGGACCGACGCCTCGCCGGAGATGCTGGCAGTGGCCCGCGAAAAGAACCGCGATTTTTCCAACGCGTCGTTTCTGGAGCAGGGGTTTACCGACCTCTCACTTCCCTTCGCCGCCGACCTTGTTACGTGCAACGGCGACTCCCTGAATTACCTTCTCGATGAAGATGACCTGAAAACAACGCTCAATCTCATAAGCCAGTCCCTGAAACCCGGTGGATGGTTCTTCTTCGACATGAATACGGTCCACTATCTTCGCACCGGCTGGGACACCAAGACGTGGCTCATGCGGGGCGAGACGGCGTGGTCGGTCTGGAGCACCGCCTGGGACGAGGACGAGAAGATAAACATCCTCACCATGCATAACTTTATCGAAACCGAAAAGGGCCTGTACCGCCTGCACACCGAAAGCCACGAGGAAAAGGGGTATGAACTGGACGCGATCAAGGGATTTCTGGGAAAGGCCGGTTTCTCTGAAATTCACCTCTATGACGGACTGACCCGGGGGCCGGTTACCGCCGAGTCCACCAGGGCTCAGTTTCTCGCCAAGAAAGCCGAGTGAAATCACCTTTATGAACATAGACCATTTCGACCCCTTCCCCTCATCGTTCTCCATCCCCCCCGTCAGCCAGCTGGAGAACATCTATCACAACATGCTGCGCCTCTTCACCGAAGACGGGCCGGATGCAGGCCTGCTCATCGAAAACCAGGAAGAGATGGAGCAGATGTTACGGGAGGGAAGACCCCTCTTCTCTCGTCTGTCGGAGACCGCCGAGTTTATCGGATTTGACGTAATCTTCGAGACCTTCTCCCAGCTTCTGCTCCATCAGTCGACACCGGCGCCCGACCCTTTCACCCTGGTTTCGGAACTGGTTTCCGGCAGGGAGGACTACTGGGAGGATCTGGCCTCATGGTGGGGCGTCGAACCGGCGATGACCGCTGTGCTGGGGACATTGAGCGCCAAGCCGTACCTGCTGGCGACAGCACGAGAACTGAAAGACAAGCTCGACTTCTCCCTCTGGCAACGCCCCCGGTGCCCCGTCTGCAACGCATTCCCTTCCATGGCGAGTGTGGATGAAAATGGCCGCGCCCTCTTCTGCTCCCTTTGTGAGACCGAATGGCCCTACTCTCATCCGGGATGCGTCTTCTGCGGCTGCCTCGATGCGGCGAGGGTGGTCAGGTCCGAGCACGGCGCGGACGCACTCTGGCTCGACTTATGCGACAGTTGCGACCGCTACCTCAAGACCACCGATCTTGCCCAAAGCGGTCCGCTACTCTCCTCGACAACTGACCTTGAAACCCTCGACCTCGACGTGGCTGCCCAGGAGATGAACTATCAGCGGGAAGCGCTTAATCCCGTCGGAATTCGCGACATCGGCTAATCTTGGCCACAAGCGACCCTATGGATAAAGCTCCGCCCTTTCTCAAGCTGATTTCCCTTGACAGAAATGCGATGTTACGTTAACCAGAAATATGGCATTCACGCTGTCGTTATCTTAACCAAGGGAGGTGGTTAATGTTGCAGAGGAGATTTATGGCGTTTGGCCTGAGCGCGGCGATGTTTTTCATGCCCGCGATTTCCGGCGCCGCGAATATTGAAGAAATCCTCCAGAAGCTCCAGGAACGGGTTGAGGCCCTGGAGAAGAAAAATATAGAGCTCGAGAAGAAGAATGCGGAGCTGGAGAACAGGCTTCAGAAGCAGGTCACTCCGGCAACGACGGGAGACACATCTCTGGCGGAGCGGGTCAAGACCCTCGAAGAGAAGAGCGGCAAGCTGATCGACAAGTTCGCGGGCATAGAATTGGGTGGCAGCCTGAACATGACCCTGCAGGGGACCAAGAACAACGACGACAACAAGGCTCCGGGCACCAACCGGGGAGACAAGGCCGATGTTTCGATGTCGGCGGGTCTTGACGCTACCATTCCCGTCGGCGAGATGGGCGAGCTGTTTCTGCGTACCCTCATTACCCAGGGAGAAGGGGTAACCCGGTGGCTTCCCTCCATGTTCGCCAGCCCCAACGCAGACCTGGAGTATGATGACTCGCAGATACGTCTGGTGGAGGCGTGGTACCAGGGCACCATTAACCTGCCGTGGGGCGCCTCCGGCGATGAATCGAAACACTCCCTCGTTTTCAACATAGGAAAGATGGACCCGACCGGTTTCTTCGATACCAACAATGTCGCCAACAGTGAAGACGAGCAGTTCATGGCCGACATTTTCAAGAACAACATCACCCTTGAGTGGGGCGGCGATGACAACGCCTATGGACCCGGCCTGAGGCTCGCCTACATAAACAAGCAGCGCGATGACCTGGCATGGAACCTCTCATTCGGCTTCTTCGAAGGTAACAGCGACGAAGACGGCACCTTCCAGGATGTCATGGACCGGCCGTTCGTTATTGGCGAGGGCGGGATCACAAAAAAATTCGGTGAGCTGGAGGGTAACTACCGCCTCTACGGCTGGGTTAACAGGGGAAAGCACACCGAATGGAAGGATACCGCCAAGGATAATGCAGAAAACATCGGCTGGGGCATCAGCGTCGACCAGCAGGTGAGCACGAATGTAACCCTGTTTGCGCGTTACGGCATGCAGGATGAGAAGGTCGCCACCTTCGATCACACCTTCTCCATCGGCGGCCAAACCCTGGGCACCCGATGGAACAGGCCTAATGACGTCCTGGCGGCGGCCTACGGCTTCAGCTCACCCAGTCATGACTTCAAGAAAGTCGCGGAGACCCATCCCGACTATGGTTACAGGGTGAGGGAGAGCGAGCATTATATCGAGGCCTACTACAGGATACAGGTCAATGACCAGCTGGCCATTACACCCGATATTCAGTATGTAATGAACCCCGGGGGTGACGACGAGAAGGACGACTTCCTGATCTACGCCCTGAGGATGGTCCTGACGTTCTGACCTGCAGGTACAGTCTGACAAATAAAAAGGGGGTACGGCCAATGCCGTACCCCCTTTTTCATTCTTTTCTCTACCAGCACAGAACGGTCAGTCTTCCGTCCCTTCCCGGTACTTGCATCCTTCGGCAATACAGGCAACGGAAACGCCCGTCTTCTTGCTTACCTTCTCGACCAGGAACGGCGCCTTGCACTGCGGGCAGGGCTTGGGGAGGGGCTTGTCCCAGATGGCAAACTTGCACTTGGGCCAGTTGCTGCAGCTGTAGAAGACCTTCCCCTTCTTGGAGCGCTTTTCGGTGATGTTCCCACCGCACCCCTTTTCCGGGCAGGTAACGCCGGTGGTGGCGGCCTTGGTGGTCTTGCATTCGGGGTAGCGGGAGCAGGCGATGAACTTGCCGAAGCGTCCACTGCGTACGACCATGGGGCTGCCACAGTTCGGGCAGGTCTCGCCGGTCTCCTCGACAGTCTGCTCCTTTACCTTTACTTCGCCGCTCTCGGTCTTTACAAACTCCTTGGTATTTTTGCACTCGGGGTACGCCGAGCAGGCGAGGAACTGACCGTTCCTGCCCCACTTGATCACCATTCCCGCGCCGCACTTTTCGCAGACGATGTCAGTAGGGATCTCCTCGCGCTTGATATTCCGCATGGCGCTGGTGGCATTTTCGAGGGCGCTGCTGAAGGGGCCGTAGAACTCCTTCACTGCCTTTACCCAGGCGAGCTTGCCCTCTTCGATCTCATCGAGCTTCTTCTCCATACCTGCGGTAAATTCCACATCGAGCAGGTCGGGGAACTGCTCCACCAGAAGTGTGTTGACGAGGCAGCCCAACTCGGTGGGCCGGAATTTCCCCTCAGTCTTTTCGACGTATTCCCGGTCCTGAATGGTCGACATGATGGCGGCATAGGTACTGGGACGGCCGATCCCCTTCTCCTCCAGCTCCTTGACCAGCGTGGCTTCGGTGTAGCGCGGCGGCGGCTGGGTAAAGTGCTGCTTCGGCTCGATCTTCTTCAGGGCAACGACATCCCCCTTTTCCAAAGGCGGAAGGGTCGCTTCCTTCTCGTCGGCTTCTTCGGCATTGTCGGCGGTATCATCCCTGCCCTCTTCGTAGACCTTGAGGAAGCCGGGGAACTTGATGACCGAGCCGGTGGCCCGGAAGAGGTACTTGCCGGCCTCAACGTCGACGCTGGTCTGGTCGATGAGGGCGGGAGACATCTGGCTTGCCATGAAGCGGTTCCAGATGAGCTTGTAGAGGTTGTACTGGTCCTTGTCGAGAAACTTCTTGAGGCTCTCGGGATCGCGCTCCGCCGAGGTGGGCCTGATGGCTTCATGAGCATCCTGGGCCGCCTTGCCGGTGGCGTAGAAGACCGGCTTTGCAGGGAGGAATTCCTTGCCGTAGCGCTCCGCAATCACGTCACGCACTTCCTTGATTGCATCGTTGGAGACACGGACCGAGTCGGTACGCATGTAGGTGATGAGACCTACCGGCCCTTCGGAGCCGATCTCGACACCTTCGTAGAGCCCCTGGGCCACGCTCATGGTCTTCTTCGCCGTGAAGCGGAGCTTCCTCGCCGCCTCCTGCTGAAGCTTGCTGGTGATGAAGGCCGGGACAGGGTTCCGTTTGGTTTCCTTCTTCTCAACCCGGGAGACGGTGTACTTTTTCCCCTCCAGATCGGCCAGGATTCCCTTTACCTGCTTTTCATCGCCGGGCCGTATCTTCTTGCCGCCGGCCTGCAGAAGCTTCGCCGCAAAGGGAGGAGGCGTCTTGCCCTCCAGCGTCGCGGTGACCGACCAGTATTCTTCGGGCTTGAACGCGGCAATCTCGGCCTCGCGCTCGCAGACGAGCCGCACCGCCACCGACTGGACCCGGCCGGCGCTGAGTCCTCTTTTCACCTTTTTCCAGAGGAGGGGGCTGATCTGATAGCCAACGAGGCGGTCGAGGACCCTTCGGGCCTGCTGGGCATCGACCATGTCCTGGTCGATGCGGCCGGGCTTCGCCATGGCATCCTTGATGGCCTTCTGGGTTATTTCGTTGAAGAGAACGCGGTAGACCGGCTTTTTCTTGAGGTCGAGCTCCTCGGCGATATGCCAGGCAATGGCCTCTCCCTCACGGTCGGGGTCGGGGGCGAGGTAGACGGCTTCGGCGGTCTTCGCGGCCTTTTTGATCTCGGCGACAACCTTGCCCTTGCCTTTTATCAGTTCGTATTCCGGCGTGAAATCGTTCTCGATGTCGACCCCGAGACGCTTCTCGGGAAGGTCGCGGACATGCCCCACCGATGCCATGACTGTAACGCCCTGCCCAAGATACTTCCCTATGGTCTTCGCCTTGGCGGGAGACTCGACAATTACCAGTGACTTTCCCATATCAGTGCAGGAGCTCCCCCTCTTCCACCCCTTCCATGCCTAAAAGCCTTTCCTCCGCGTGGTTGTGATGCTTCAGGAGCAGGACAATGGCGGTCAGCGTCTTGACCGTCCCCACGGAGATTTCGTCAATGGGAAGCTGGATGGCAAGATCGAGGATCGACTCGTGGATTCGGCCGTCGATAATGCCGTTCTGATCAAGCTTTCTCAGCAGACCGTAGGCCTCGGGCGACATGTAGAGCCGGTCACCGCGATCTCGCTTTGACGCCGCGGAGGATACAAAAGACCGGGAGGAGCCGCTCTCGGAAAATTCAGCGCCGTCGCCCAGATTCATTTTTTTCAGCCAGAGAAAGCTCGCCCTGACCTCTTCATTGTCATACCCGGCTGCCAGAAGGGCCGTTGTTATCCTGTCCTCGTAAAAGACCACATCATCCTCATCCTGCACATGCTGGAAGATATGGTTCATTATTTCACCAACGCTGTTTTTCACGCACCCCCCTGTCAATCCGCAATGAACATTTTGCCGGGCAGCTGGCGGACGGCCCCTTTCAACTCCAGCATCATGAGAATCCCCGATACCTGATGCACCGCCATCCCCGCGTTCGAGGACAGACGATCGATGTGAACGGGCTCCCGTGAAAGGTTCTTATACACCTTTTCTTCTTCCGGCGTCAACAGAGGACGAGGCAACACGACCTCTTTTATCACTCCGTCCGGCTTTTTTCCGGTCGAAGCACCCAGCTCCGCGATGATATCCTCGGCGGTCATGACCAGCCGGGCGCCCTCTTTCAGGAGGGCGTTGGTCCCGTCACTCCTCGACGAGATGATGTTCCCCGGTACCGCGAAGACCGTCCGGCCCTGTTTTTTTGCATATTGGGCCGTTATCAGCGACCCGCTGCCATGGACGGCTTCCACTACGAGCGTCCCCAGGGAAAGGCCGCTGATAATGCGGTTCCTTTTGGGGAAGTTCTCGGGACTGGGGGTCGTACCAAGGGGAAACTCCGCGATCAGGGCGCCGCTGGCGGCAATCTGCCTCGCCATATCGACGGTGTCTCTCGGGAGCGGATAATCCAGCCCGCAGCCAAGAACCGCGATTGTCCTGCCACCCACGTCGAGGGCCCCTCTATGGGCACAGGCATCTACGCCCCGCGCCAAGCCGCTCACAATGGTCATGCCCCGCCCCGCCAGATCGCGGGCGAGACGGACACTCACCTCGCGCCCGTAATGGGTAGCCTCCCTGGAACCAACGATTGCCATGGCAGCAGCATCGTTATCGCTGATCGTCCCTTTGACGTATATATACGGCGGTGGGTCCGGTATGGCCTGCAGGCGGGTCGGGTACGCCGGGTCGGCCAGAGTTATGATCTCCAGCCCCAGGTCCTCGGCCTTCTTGATTTCGTCGTGCAGCTCAGGCCGGGGTCGATAGGCCATCAACCCCTTTACAACCCGGTCTCCCATACCGGCGGCCCTCAAGGCCGCTTCATCGGCAGCGAACACCCCTTCGGGATGACCGAACGCAGTTATCAGCGCCTTGTAAGATACCGGGCCGATTCCGGGAACCGCCGCAAGGGCAAGCCAAGAGAACCGGCTGTCCACAGCCGTCATAGGGCACAAAATATTATAAATACATGACTTGTAAAGAGAATTCCCCCAAACCTGCGTTGAAAGATTATAGGGGCCGACAGGGGATGTCAAGGTTTTTAAATCGACAAAAAACAGGCGTGGACGTTGTGGACAACGACATGGACAAAGCGGACACAAGCCCTTGTCTCCTAGTCCACAAAGTCCATACCGTCCACAACGTCCACGCCTGGTTTTTCAGGCCTACGCAGCCGCCCCGGCAGAAAGGTACTGCTCGAACAGCTTCTTGTCGACCGCGAAGTTGTAGGCTTCCTGCGGCGTAATCTTCTTTATCTTCAGCAGGTCCATGATCGCCTGGTCCATGGTCTGCATCCCCTCCCGCTTTCCGGTCTGAATGATGGAAGGTATCTGGAAGGTCTTCCCCTCGCGGATCAGGTTGGCCAGGGCAGTAGTCCCGACCAGTATTTCCAGGGCGGCGCAGCGTCCCTTTCCATCGGCGGTGCGAAGGAGCTGCTGGGCCACTACTCCCCTGAGCGATTCGGCGAGCATGGTGCGGATCTGCTCCTGCTGGTTTGTCGGGAAGGCGTCGATGATTCGGTCCACCGTCTTTGCCGCGCTGGAGGTGTGAAGGGTCCCGAAGACCAGGTGACCCGTCTCGGCCGCGGTGATGGCGAGAGAGATGGTCTCGAGGTCGCGCATTTCACCGATCAGGATGACGTCGGGGTCTTCACGCAAGGCCGCCTTGAGCGCCCGGGAAAAGGACGCCGTGTGGCCGCCCACCTCGCGCTGGTTGACCAGACAGCTCTTGTTGGGGTGCACGAACTCCAGCGGATCTTCGACGGTAAGGATATGGTCATGCCGGCTGTCGTTCACATGATCGATGATGGCCGCCAGGGTGGTGGACTTGCCGCTGCCGGTGGCGCCGGTGACTAATACGAGCCCTTTCTTGAGGTGGGCGAACTTCTTCACCGCCTCGGGCAACCCCAGGTCTTCGCAGGTCAGAATCTTGGTCGGGATCATTCGGAATACCGCCGTCATCCCCTTGCGCTGGAGCATGACATTGGCCCTGAAACGGGCGACATCCGGGACTTCATAGGCAAAGTCTATATCGTGGGTATCGTCGAACTCCTTTTTCTGGGCGGGGGTCATGATCTCGTAGATAAACCCCTGCATGTCTTCCTGGGAAAGTTCTCTGAAGTTAACCTTGGTCAGCTCGCCCCGCAGCCGCAGCATGGGCTGGGCGCCCACAGCCATATGGAGGTCGGAGGCCCCCTGCTCTTTCATCAACTTGAAAAATGCATCTATCTTGGCCATAACTCTCCCGATTGCCCGAATAATGGATAAAGATAAAACCTATGATATCAGAAGAACTTCTTCCACCGATGTGGCTCCCTCGCGGAGCAGCTCCACTGCCCGCTGCCTGAGCCCCTTGAAGCCGTACCGCTCAAGCTGCGCCCGGACCTCTTCGATCCCCTGGCCTTTACGGAGGATATCCTTGATCCCGTCAGTGGATACAATCATCTCGAAGACACCACGACGGCCGAGGTAACCGCTGGACGAGCACTGTTCACAGCCGCGGCCTCGGTGCAGCACCACCCCCGGCTCCAGCCCCAGCACTTTGAGCTGATCCGCATCCGGCTCGTAAGCTTCGGTGCAGGACGGGCATAAAGTCCTGATCATTCTCTGGCCGATGACGGTAAGTTTTGTCGCCGTAATATCGTGAGGGATATCAAGGGAGATGAGGTGTTCCATAAAATCGACGGCACTTTCAAAAGGCTGGGAAAGAAGCACAAAATGCCCCGCGAGGGCAGCCTCAAGCAACCGGTTGAACACCGGCCTGTCGACCAGCCCATCGACCATCAGGACATCAGGCTCCATCAAAAGGGCCGTTTCAACAGCCTGTGCCAGGTCTTCCCTCTTTTCAGCGATCAGCTGGGTGTACCTCTCCGAGACGCACACCCGCTCCGTCTCGACGGTAACCACTTTCAGGTCGACGGCATCGATCTCTCCAAGCAGCATATGAAGGGTCGCGGCGTTATCTTTTTCCGAGGTCCCCGTCACGACCATAAGGCCAAGCTGATGGGAAAGAATGCTCT
The DNA here is from genome assembly GCA_029859385.1 of Nitrospirota bacterium. Lineage (GTDB taxonomy): Bacteria > Nitrospirota > JAOUDF01 > JAOUDF01 > JAOUDF01 > JAOUDF01. The sequence goes on along the minus strand of JAOUDF010000007.1, from coordinate 6,163 downwards.
TGAGGGCCGTCAACTGGCTGTTTTCAAATCCGATGCTCGCCAGGTTGACCAGCTTACATCTGGCCCGGACCTTAAGGGTGATGGTTTCCCCCAGCTCTGTCGGATTAAACAGTGCCAACAGTTCAACCGTATCCCTCTCCAGGCGAACCTCCAGACCGGTCGACAGCACTTTCCCACCGTCTCCGGAATGGATCCCTGCCATAACCCTCAGGCGAGAGGCAAGAACTTCATGCCAACCGAATGACGTCTTCATTCTCAGGTAAACAAGGCCTCCCACCCGGAAACGAACGCGCATGCCGTCCGCCTGGGGCTCCAGATAGATAAGAGATGCATTCTCCCTGACGGCTTCCTCCAGAATCAGGTGGATCATGGCTTCTCCGCTTATATCCGCGGCAGCCGTCTCAAGTCGGGCACCATCGGCGAAGATGAAACGGAATTCCGGCGGAGCAAGTTCCGCCAGCGCCGACTGTCCGTAGAATTCGTCTATTGTGTCCTCGATTTCTTCGAAGAGCGAGAGGGATATATTGAGTTCAAGACCGGTCATCGCCTTTATGTCGTTGAGGACCGACTCTTTCGTGGGATCGTCGATGGCTATCGCCAGCTCACCCCCCGACCTGATGATGGGGATTACGCCGTAGCGGCGGGCAAAATCCTCCGGAATCAGACGTACTGCGTCAGGATCAAGGTTGGCGACTTTAAGATGTACATACGGGACATCGAACTGGTCAGCCAGGGCCCAGCCGATATCATCGAGAGTAACCGCCCCGGTTTCGGTCAGGGCCTGGCCAAGGCGTATCCCTTTTTGAGACTGGAACTCAAGGGCACGGTCCAGATCCTCCTGGCTTATCAGGCCCTTCTCTACCAGAAGAGCGCCCAGTTTGATGCCCCTGCTCTTGAATTCCATCGGTGACCTCATGAGTGAGAAGAAGGTAAATTGACCTTTTACTATTCGTCCGATGAAAGCAGTTCTTTAGGAAGATACAAAAAACCTGAGATTTTTTCATTTTGGCCAACCTGCCATTCCCCGGCCCGTTTCCGGCCCAACCATGTTGATATTTATCCTGTGGCGTAAAATGGCACGGTGGACCAGTGTCGATGGGGACCTGGAATGAAGGCCGCCATTGCCGGGTCACCGATGGCGGTTATTGCAAAGGCATGTCAGAGAAAAAGACGGAAGACTTCAACAGGCGGTTGATTAGATTTCCCGGGGAATAACCGTCGCGATAATTCCCCTGTGAAAGCGGGCGGATTATTCTCCCAGCTTGATCTCCACAAAGGCGTTGGTGCGCAGTTCCTTGAGCCACTTGTAGTACTGCTCTTCACTCTTCTGATTGAAGAGATGCTTGCCGATCTGAGCCTTGACTTCGTCCAGCGGTTTGACCTTGGCTTCCGACCGGTCAATGATCTTGATGACATGATAACCATCGGCCATCTGGACTGGCTCGCTCACTTCTCCAACCTTAAGAGCAAATGCCGGGGTATCAAGTTCCTGGATCAAATCCCCTCTTTTTACCGTCCCCAGGTCGTTCCCGCTTACGGGCAACCGGCTTCCGGCGTAGTCGCCGATCACGCTTGCAAAATCATCTCCCCGTCGTAACTTGGCCATAACCTCGCCGGCAATCCGTTTAGCCTCGTTCTTTATTTCAGCCGATGCCTCGGGGGCGCAGGAAACCAGGACATGCTTCACGGTAACCGTAGGATCGCTGCTGAAGGATTCCTTGTTCGCCTTGTAGTGTTCGGTGATTTCAGAATCGGTGACGGTAATCCGCGATTTGACCTCGCGGTAGACCAGCTTGTTGACTGTTATCTCTTCTCTGAGAGTCTTACGGTAATCATTCAGGGTCATGCCCTTGGCTTCAAGGGCCTTTGCCAGGGCGTCATCGTCGAATTCGTTCTTTTTCTTTACATCTTCTATGGCACTTGCAACCTCGTCATCCGAAACGCCAACGCCTCTTCTTTTCGCAAGGTCCAGCTGCAGATGTCGCTCGACAAGGAGGTTGAGGATGTCGCGGTTAACCCTCTTTTTGGCGGCCTCGAGTTCTTTCCCCTGGAACGATTCGAGGGTCTCCTGCGCCCGCGCCGCCACTTCTTTCTGCAGGTCGCTCATGGTGACAACATCGTCATTGACCACCGCCACTACGCGGTCAATCATGATCCCCGCCTGTGCAGGTACTGCCGCCACCATACCGAGAACTACCAGAATACCGGATATGCCTTTTAACATACTAGTGTGCCTCACTTGACTTCATAAGCGCCTCGGCCGAATAGAACAGTGCTTCGGCTTTCAGCTTCGAATGGGGATATTTCCTGACGAATACCTCAAATAGCCGGGTAGACTCCGCATAGTCGCCCGCCTCGAAACGCGACTTGGCCTCATCAAACTCACGTTGCTCGGTCGCCACTACCTCGCGCTGTACTTCCCGTTTAACCGCTCCTCTTGTGGCAGGCGCCTTCGCCGGAGCACTGCGCACCGCCGATTTTTTTTCCGGCGCTTTCGCCAGCGACTCTAACGCCAGCCCCGAGAAGCTCACGCTCCATGTGCGGCCTTCCAGGGAATTTCTATCGGCGTAATTACGCACCCGGGACTTGGGCACCAGTAAGGTCTTGCCTTCATAGATACGGGATGGAAATTCAATGTCGTTGTAGGCAAGCAGGTGAGGGTAATAATGCCCTTTGCCAAGATAGGTGCGGGCCAATCCCCACAGGGTGGCCCCCTTTTCTATGACAACCTCCTCTACGATCCAGTCTTCTGCCTGAACCGTAGTAGCACCGGCGCCATTGAGCGGGAGCTTGCGCAAGAGATATTCCGCACCTTCGCCACGGCAGGGGGGCACGAGGAACATACTCAGGAGAAATAGCCCAAGGATTCTCCTACCGATACACATTGCCGTTCAGATCATGATAGGAGGTGGCCGTACTCTTCTTGATGGCCCTCCCCGCGGCCACTCCGGGACGGATCTTGACATTGACGCTTATGGACTTCTTCTGCTGCGATGCCAGCTCGTCAACGTACCAGGTTATGGTACCGTCTTCCACCTTTGCAGGCTGAGGGTCGGCATCCACAAATTCGAGTTCAGCAGGAAGATGGTCGGTAATCTTCACGTTCTTGGCAAGGCCGGTCCCCTTGTTTTCATAGGAGAGCTGGTAGGCCACCAGGCGGCCGGGCGCGACGTCCCTTACCCGTAGCTGCGTCTGCGTCGTTACGATGGGCAGCGCGATGCCTATTTCATTGGCGGCAAGGGCCTCAGCCTTCTTGTCGAAGACGGATTTCGCCTTTATTTCCGTCCCTATCTTCTGCCCGTCCTTCTTGCCCAGCGGAACCTTCAGTTCCACCAGAACACCGTAGCTTTCACCCGGCAGCAGTACTGGCGTCTTCGCGATGACCGACTCATCGGCCTGATGGAACTGGTCCCTGTTCGGGTCATCATAGATTGCCACATTACCGGCATCGAGGCCGGAGGCCGACAGCGTAAACGAATCGGGGCCATTGCCGGTATTGGTGATTACATAGGGCACATAGAGCGTGTCGCCCGGCACGGTGAAACGGTCGATCCAGTGAGACCTGGTCTCCAGTGACGCAACCTGGTCCATCTCGGTGGAAACGGCATTGAAGTTCACGGCGCTGCTCAGCAGCACATCCTCGAACTCGGCCGTTGCATGAAGCACTGTTGACGAGGGGGTATTCTCCCGCGCCCTGAAGACCACCTTGACGCTCTGCTGATCGCCGGGCTTGAGATCGCTTATGTTCCAGATGACACTGTTGGTCGCAAGGTTAACATCAGCCGGAGTCGGCGTGGCCGACATATACATCAGGTGGGGCGCAAAAGATATGGACAGGCGTCCCTTCTGCACCAGGGCGCTTCCCTGGTTCGAGTAGGCAAGGGTATAGCTCAGGTCATCCGTCGGCTTGATCCGGTCTCTCGATGCCGCCAGATTGCCGCGCACCACGGGAGCAGTGGCGACCAGTTTGGCCTTGGCCACATGAGTAGCGGAAGGGTTATACAGGGACATGCTCCTGACCTCAAACTCCTTTGCCTGCCCGTCGGCAAGGCTCTGGGGAGTATGAAGCACCAGCAGCACCTGAATGCTCTTCTGCGACGGGACAGGCGGCGTCACGTTGATCTGCTTTTCAAAGGGCTGCAACTGCCCGTCTTCTATCTTGTCGAGGAAGAACGATGCCTGGTAATCCGCCAGGTGCAAAGCCTCCAGGCGGAATGAATCCTCGGCATTACCGGTATTCACAATCTTCAGCGGCAAAATGGCAACCTCGCCGGGATAGGACGTAAGAAGCTGCACGAGCGGCTTGACCTCGACCGATGCAGCCTGGGTTACCGTCAGGAAGCCCTCTCCGCCTTTCTCGTCCGTCTTGCCGGGGAATACCGTGACTTCGGTCATCGGCTGCATCTCCTTGAGCTTGTCCTTGGCGACAAGGGCCGACGGGAGGTCCGCCTCATCCAGAGCGCCCATCTCCTTCAGTCGCGCCCGGGCCTTTGTTGCCACCTCGCTGTAAGGCGAAGCCTCCCGCAAAACGCGCCTGTAGTTCTCAATGGCCTTCTGTCGTTTCTGCAGAGCAGCCTTTTCTGCGGCTTTTTCGGCAGCAGCCTTGGATGCGGCAGCCTTCTCGGCGGCAATCCTCTCCGCTTCAGCCTTCTCAGCAGCGGCCTTTTCGGCAGCGGCCTTTTGTACCGCTTCTCTCTCGACAGCAGCCTTCTCAGCAGCCAGCTTCTTTTCCAACGCAGCCTTCTCGGCAACAAGTTTCTTGGCAGCGGCCTTCTCTTCAGCCATCTTCTTCTTCAGAGCAGCCCGTTCTTCCGCTGCCTTCTTTTTCGCCTCACGCTTCTGGGCAAGAGTCTGTTCGAGGGCGGCTTTCTCTTCGGCGACCTTTTGAGTAGCTTCACGCTCGACAGCAAGCTTCTGCTCAAGGGCAGCCTTTTCGGCGGCAGCCTTTTCGGCAGCAGCCTTCTCAGCGGCAAGCTTCTGCTCCAAAGCAACCTTCTCGGCGGCAGCCTTCTCAGCCGTTTCCTTCTCAGCGGCAACCTTCCTGGCCAGAGTGGCCTTTTCGGCGGCAGCCTTCCCGGCGGCTTCACGCTCGGCGGCAAGTGTCTTCGCCAAAGCATCCTTTTCAGCCACAACCTTGTCGGCAGCCTCTTTTTCGGCGGCCAGCGACTTCACCAGAGCAGTCTTCTCGACGGCAACCTTCTCGGCGGCTTCACGCTCCACAGCCAGCTTCTTGGCCAATGCATCCTTTTCAGCAGCAGCCTTCTCGGCGGCTTCACGCTCAGAAGCCAGCTTCTTCGCCAGCGCATCCTTTTCGGCGGCAGCTTTCTCGGCAGCGGCCTTCTCAGCGGCAAGCTTCTGAGCAAGAGCCTTCTTCTCGGCAGCAACCTTCTCGTTAGCCTGTTTTTCCTCGGTTACCATCTGCTTCACCGAAGCCTTCTCTTCCGCAGCCTTCTTGGCGGCTTCCCGCTCCAGGGCCAGCTTCTGCTCAAGGGCGGCCTTCTCTTCCGCAGCCTTCTCGGCAACTTCACGCTCCCGTGCCAGCTTCTGCTCAAGGGCCTCCTTCTCAGCCAGAGCCTTTTCAGCAGCCTCTTTCTCGGCAGCCAGCTTCTGGTCGAGTGCGGCTTTGGCAGCGGCAGCCTTCTCGGCAGCGGCCTTCTCGGCGGCAAGCTTCTTGGCCAAAGCCTCTTTTTCAGCAGCGGTCGGAGGCAGCGTAATCTCAGCCATTGGCTTGAGCTCTTTCAGACGATCTTTAGCGGCCTTCTCAGCAGCGACCTTCTCAGCAGCGACCTTCTCGGCAGCGGCCTTCTCGGCAGCGGCCTTCTCGGCAGCGGCCTTCTCGGCAGCGGCCTTCTCGGCAGCCGCCTTCTCAGCAGCGGCCTTCTCGGCAGCGGCCTTCTCAGCAGCGGCCTTCTCGGCAGCGACCTTCTCGGCAGCGGCCTTCTCAGCAGCGGCCTTCTCGGCAGCGGCCTTCTCGGCAGCGGCCTTCTCGGCAGCGGCCTTCTCGGCAGCGGCCTTCTCGGCAGCGGCCTTCTCGGCAGCGACCTTCTCAGCAGCGACCTTCTCAGCAGCGACCTTCTCGGCAGCGGCCTTCTCGGCAGCGGCCTTCTCAGCGGCGGCCTTCTCGGCAGCGACCTTCTCGGCAGCGGCCGTATCCTTAGGTGCT
>JAOUDF010000120.1 GCA_029859385.1 Nitrospirota bacterium | reverse complement strand
CATCTCCCCCACCCTGACCCGGACCTTGCCGAGCCGTTCCATGCCTTTTCGGCGCATCTCTTCCCTGATGCTCTCAAGGAGTTCCCGGGCAATCCCGACTTCATGCATTACGACACTCTCCCTCTACCCCAAGCCTCGCCAGTTCCTGCATCACAAGCTCCGCAACGCGAGGGAGCGCATCCCTTACAGAGGAAGTGAGCTCCAGGCCCGGAGCGATATCATGAGGCTCCACGCCGATTATGACCGTTTGAGGGCCATGTCCGTTATTTTCAAGGGCTGCCAGTTCAAGAACATCTCTGATGCTTATCTGGTGAACGGTTGCCATTGCAGGAGGTAATGAGGACAGCTCCTCTCCGGCGACACGGTAAATGCTGCCCGGCTTGCCGTCGCGCGTCATGGCATCAATAATAATTACATGGTCATAAGACGAAAGGAGAGTGGTAAGCAACGGCCCGCCGGTACCTCCGTCTCTACATGACACCGACGCCGGAAGCGGATAAGTCTCTCGAAGAAACTCCACCGCCCTGATTCCTGCCCCTTCGTCCTTCAGGAGGATGTTGCCTATTCCAAGGACCAGTACCCTGGTATCATCGATTCCCAATGACATATCGTCGTCGACTCGCCTTCAACGTGCATTGGACGGACTTTTATTAACCGGAAGCAGGCACTGCACGCCGTCTCCGCTAAATAGCCAACCTATCTTGCCATGTGGATAACAGAACTGTAACACCAGAGGCAGGCTTGTCAAGCATTTGATTAAATCGGGTAGCTTAGAATTGCAGAAGATATCGGTAGAGGAGGGCGATGATGGTTGACACAGGACAACGGTCAGGAGCAGCCATGGCTGCAATTGTTACAGACGCCCAGCAGTTCAACACGGCAGGAATAGACCCTTCCTTCGTCTTGCCGGATATAAAGCGAAGCAACGTCCATGTCCACGGGTCTTTCTATATCCCTGATACAGCCGCAGTTTTCACAGAAAAAGTGATCATGTTCATCGATCCTGCCGTCAAACCTGCCGAGGGAGCCGCCGAAATTCAACTCAAGTATCTGACCGGCATCACGGAGGATACGCAGATTGCGGTAAATCGTCCCAAGGCTGACGCTCGGGATATTCCGCCTGACCTGCTGATATATCCAGTCGGCTGTCGGATGACTCGTGGTACTCATGAGGACGCGCATCACTTCTTCTCTCTGCCTTGACTTCCTTAGCGTCACCACTCTTTCCGCGACCATTTCCATGACTCTCCCCCGTCCGGTTAACCGAGCGTCTTTTGCGTATATCTTCGGGTGCTCACATTAGACGCGATCATTTCTCATGCATAGTACTTTTGTCACACTTTCAGATGCAACATTAAAAAAGATTTCCAAGCCCCTTGAAGATTACCTCATATTGATGGTATGTTTCCGGATTAGTGTATTAATGCGATTTGATCAAGGAGACAACAATGGCGGAACTTGATTCCCTGGACAAAAACCTTCTTAACATTCTTCAGACCGAATTCCCCCTTGAAGAGACCCCATTCCAGGCCATCGCCCGGAAGCTGGATACCTCTGAGGAGGAGATACTGACCCGCATCAGGCGGCTAAAGGCGGAAAAGATAATCCGGCAGATCAGCGCCATCTTCGACACCAAGAGTCTCGGCTACGAATCGAGCCTGGTCGCCGCGAAGGTGTCGCCCGACCGGGTGGACGAGGCGGCGGAAGTGATCAACGGCCATCCCGGCGTCAGCCACAACTATCTGCGCAACGGAGACTTCAACCTCTGGTTCACCATCGCCATTCCGCCAAACAGCAAATTGGGCCTGGAAAAATCGGTGGAGCTCCTGGGACAAATGGCCGGGGTGGAGTCGATCCGCATCCTGCCGACGGTGAAGCTTTTCAAGATCGGCGTCAAATTCGACATGACCGGCGACGAAGCCGCCACCGCCCAGACCGGATCGACAGGCTACAAGAGCGGGGAGTCATTCATGGCGCCGGTGACGGAAGAAGAAATCCGGCTGGTCCGCGAACTGCAAAAGGACATCCCCATCGAGTCGCGCCCCTTTGACGCCCTGGCGGCCAATGCGGGAGTAGCTCCCTCTCTCCTCGTGGAAAAGGCCCGGGAATTTGTGGGCAATGGCCGCATGCGCCGCTTCGCCGCCGTACTTCACCACCGTAAGGCCGGATTCGGCGCCAATGCCATGGGCGTCTGGGCTGTACCCCAGGAGAGGATTGAAGAGGTTGGGCAGCTGATGTCGACATTCGCGGCGGTCAGTCACTGTTATCTGAGGCCATCCTATGCCGACTGGCCCTACAATATCTTCACCATGGTCCACGGCCGCAGCCCTGAAGACTGCGAGGCAACCCTGGCCGCCATCGCCGAAAAGGCCGGTATCACCAACAGGTCGAGCCTCTACTCCTCCAAGGAATACAAAAAGGTCCGGGTAAGATACTTTACCGCCGAACTGGAGGAATGGGAGAACCAGCACGCCCTTGTATAACTGAAAGACCAAGCCCGCATATTTCATAAAATCACGTGATGATCGCGCCTGGATTTGATTTCACAAGTGATTTCGTGAAGGAGCGGCGTATTGGTGGATACGGCCGACTGAGCGAAATCGCTTGTGGAAACAAAAACCAAGCGAGGGCACGTGTAATTTTATGAAATATGCGGGCTAACTATGACGAGGTACGAATATTTCTCAGACCTGTGGGCCCAGGGCGATGTCTATGTCGTCGTGATGCTCAACCATCCCGATGTCGTCGTGCCCGAGTTTATACGGGCCCAGGGCAAGGAGACGGAGACCTTTGTGCTGGGACTGACCCCCTCGCCAAAACTCACGGCCGACGAAGGGGGCATTACCGCTCCCATGCGCTTTAACAGCTACTTCTTCGACTGCTACTTCCCATGGGACGGCATTCTGGCAATTCTCAACGATGACGTCCAGATTGCCTTCAAACCTTCTGCCGGTCCAAAGCCTGTCCCGGCCCCCGAGCCTGCACCGGAAAAGACAAAGAAACCGAAATCCGCAAAATCCGGTAAGGTCGTCCCCTTGAGGCGCATAAAATAACTCACATGAATGAGGTACTATGAAGAAAGTTGTTTCTCTCGTTTTTCTGGCGGGCCTTTTTACCCTGTGCACCGCCGTAATCTGTTTGGGAGGACAGAATGCAGGCCATGTCCTTGATGCCCCTATCATCGAGGGCAAGAGTGCCGGTGGCGTCAGCATCGGCCAGACCCTCGACCAGGTCGTCGCCTCCATGGGCAAAAAACCGGACATGACGGAGCAACCTCCCGGCTCTTCCCAGAAGATGCTCATCTACCAGCTGGCTCCCATGACAACGGACCAGATCACCGCCCTGATTATTACCATGAACAATGGGAAGGTATTCAGTATCGAGATAAGCGACCAGGTAACACCGGGCAGGGCTTATTCATACAAAGGTAAAAGCTCGAAAGGGTTCTTGCTGGGGGATAACCTGGGGCGCGTGACAGGTTTGTACGGCAAGCCGTCTATAATGCTCGGTGCGCAGGGCTACTGGTATCGTGATCTGGGGATTGCCTTTTTCTGCATCGGCACGGAGGCGGAGCGGGTTCCGAACTCCGTGGTCATCCTCGCCCCCGGCAGCGACCTCCCCGAATATCTGAAACTCAGTGGCACACACTGAGGCTGCGAAGCTTTTCGCGGACTGATGCAAGCTCTTCGGGGAAGACGGTAACCCCCTGCCCTGTCAAGAGCCTCACCGTTGCCGCCGCAAGCCTCTCTTCCACCGCAAGGAGCAGTGCATACTGCTCATCGGTCGGCGCCAGAAGGTCAAGGGCCATGATCTGCCGTCGCAGTTCTTCCGCTCCGGTGGCCTTTTCAGCGGCCAGATAGACCTCCATGATTTCCGCCAACTTCCTGCCGGTCTTTTTTTCCATCCCGGCGAGGAAACCGACTCCCGCGCAATTGATGACATGGTTGACCATCACCGTGGCGATGATCTCCCTTCTCAGGGGATGGTCGGCAAAAGACGCCCGGTAACGTTCGCGCATGGGGACCGGGAAGTAGTCCAGAAGGAAAACCTCCGCCGTCGGGCTGTCAGGCAGGCTCGACTCCAGTATCCTGTGATAGCTCCACATCTTCTGGTATCCAAGCAGTACGGCAAGCATCGGTCGGGGCAGGCCCCGTCCCTTCTTCACCATCTTGCTCAGCTCTTCCGTCGACGGGATCGACTCATCCTGGGGGACAAGCACCCCGGCCTTCTTCATGACGGCAATCAGGTCCTGAATCTCTGTCGGCGCCTTTAGTGACCGTATCGAATCGAGCGATATGGCCAGACTTTGAAGGTAGTTGTCCTCCAGGACCAGTTCCGCCACCTCGTCGGTCATTGCGGCCAGCAACCGTCCCTGTTCCTCGGCGGTCATGATGCCGCGGTCAACCAGGAGGTTGAGCAGTATCTTTATATTCACCTCATGGTCCGACATGTCGACGCCACCCGAGTTGTCCACCGCATCGGTGTTGCAGCGGCCGCCCCTCATCCAGTATTCCAGGCGGCCTTTCTGGGTCATGCCGAGATTACCCCCTTCAACGATAACCTTCGCCCTTACATCAGCGCCATTCACCCTCACACGGTCGTTGTTCCTGTCGCCGACATCGCCGTGGGATTCCGTAGTCCCCTTGACGTAGGTGCCGATACCGCCGTTATACAGCAGGTCGACCTCCATCATGAGGATCCGCCGGATCAGTTCCTCACCCGACAGGGCGGCCTCTTTTACTCCCAGCATTTTGCCCACCTCCGGGCTCAGCGGGACCGATTTGGCGGAACGGTCAAAGATGCCTCCCCCCTTGCTGATAAGGTCGGCATTGTAGTCGTGCCAGCCGGAGCCCGGAAGCCTGAAGAGGCGCTCGCGCTCCCGGAAACTTGCCTCGGTATCGGGATCGGGGTCAAGAAATATGTGCGCATGGTTGAAGGCCGCGACAAGCTTGACCGCACTGCTCCGAAGCAGCCCGTTACCGAAGACGTCGCCGGCCATGTCGCCGATCCCCGCCGCGGTTACCGGCTGGCTCTGCACATCGACGTCCATCTCCCTGAAATGCCGCTGACAGCAGACCCATGCGCCCCGCGCCGTAATCCCCACCTTTTTGTGGTCGTATCCCCTGCTCCCGCCCGAGGCAAAGGCATCGCCCAACCAGAACCGGTATCGGGCCGATACCGCATTGGCGTCGTCGGAAAGGTGGGCCGTACCCTTGTCGGCCGCGACCACAAGATAGGGATCGGGATCGTCGTGGACCACAAGCCCTTCGGGATGCACTACCTTTCCATCCACTATGTTGTCGGTGATATCGAGGAGCCCCTCGATATACTCGCGATAGCGCGCCTTCAGATACTCCCCCATCTCGGGCTTTGAGGGCAGCCTGCCCTTCAGGACAAAGCCGCCCTTCGATCCAACAGGGACGATAATGCTGTTCTTTACCATCTGGGTCTTCATGAGCCCCAGCACCTCGGTACGGAAGTCGTCGTGCCGGTCGCTCCACCGGATGCCGCCCCGCGCCACTTTCCCGCCCCGCAGGTGGATGCCTTCCAGAAGCGGAGAATGAGCGTAGATTTCCGCCATGGGCCGCGGGCTGGGCATCGCATCGATCCGGCCGCAGAGCACCTTGATGCTGATGACAGGGCGCTGCGGTGTTGCAAAATAGTTGGTCCTTACCGCCGCCTGCATCACGTTGAACAGGCCCCGCAGTATCTCGTCTTCGGCGAGGCTCCTGACGGCATCGAGCCCGCGGAGCACCGCCTTTTCGGCATCAGTCACCAGCGAGGCCCTCGACTCGGGCGTCACCCCTTTAGCTTCAGCCATCTCCGGGTTGAACTTGACGGTAAAGTAGCGCACCAGGGCAGCAGCGACTTCGGGATAGCGGGAAATGACATCGTCTATGGTGATGGCGTTATAGTGCTGACGTATCTGGACAAGATGGTTCCTGATAGTGCGGAGCAGTTCCACCTCCCGCCAGGTAAGCCCGGCAGTAACGGCGAGGATGCCCATCTCGTCGTCACAGGCATCGCGCGTTATAATCCGGGCAATCGCCTCCTGTACCCTCGCCTCTCCCCGGGAGAGTTGCGCAAGGCGTGATTCTTCCATCTCCAGGTTGAAGCGGTAGAGATGGACCTTGCCGCCCTCAGGTTCATCCAGCAGGACCTTCACTTCGTCGACCACGGCAAGCCCCAGATTCTTCAGGGTAGGAAGGATCTCCATAAGGAGAATTGCCTGCCGGGAATAGAGTTTGAGCACCGCCGTCGTTGGTGTGTTGACGAGGACCCGCACCAGCACGTCCGTATCGAGGGCTTTCAGCTTCGCCAGGTCGTCGGGGACCTCGGCGGGAGGCGTAACCTCCCGGTAGAGGCTGGAAAATGTCGCGCGATAGCGGTAATAGGCCGAAAAACCTTCATGCTCTCCCAATGCCCTCGTCAGGAATCCGATTGCCCGGTCGTCCCAGGTCATCAGGATTTCGGCAACGAGACTCTTCACCGCTTCATAGTCGATGGCCGACGTCATCCTCGATGCATCGAGATAAAGGGCCAGCATCTCGACCGTCCCGCCGTCGGTGTCGGTATGGTACTGGACCGGCCCTATGGAATGGGAGACCCCCTCGATGATCCTGTCCTCTACCTGGTGGGAGAATCGGGCGTGGGAAAACGCGATATAAAGGACATGGTATCTGCCTGCCGTACCCGGCCGCGACCGCACGATTACTTCATCGTCCGAGGTCATCGACACTACCGCGTCGATGAACGACTTCAAAGCCTCGGAATTGGCATAGAACGACTCTCTCTTGGGAAATATACTGAAGAGCCGCCTGGTTTCGCGATAGTAGAAGGAATCCTTTCTTGCCCCCGATTCCTTGAGCAACCATGCCAGTTTTTCCCGAAGCAGCGGGATCTCCCCCGATTTCTGCAACATGGCGCCAACCGCAAAACGGCCCAGGATGAGGGTGACGCCCACAAGCGCCCCATCCCTGTTTCTCTGCCGTATGGCAACATAGTCCACGGGCTCCAGATGATAGATCGCCGAAGTGTTGCCGCAATAATCGATATCAATTGTCCTTTCGTCGGGAGCTTCAGCCTGGAGACGGGCCTGAATCTCTTCCTGGAGGCCGGGGAAAACCACCGGGATAAGGGAAGGTTCCCTGAAGACACCGAGCGCCGCATCGGGCTCCGATATAAACGACGCACCGTTTCCTTCCATCATATAGCGGGTCATACCCATGTAGATAAAGTTGTTGTCCTTCAACCAGTTGATGAATTCACAGGCCGGTTCTCCGGCAATGCCGCACTGGTTCTCGTCCTCCGCCTTCCGGACTACCTCGCCGGTCCTGTCCAGCATCGCCTGGAAATCCTCCACCCCGAGAAAGAGCGACTTGAGGACGGCAAAAATCTCTTCCTCTATTCTCTGGCGCCGTTCCTTGTTGACGATCTTCTCGATGGTGAAATGCACCAGGAGCTCGCAGTTTGGCGCCCCCGCCGGAGAGGTAATCCCGGAAATAGTCATCTCCCGCCGCTCAACCCCTACAATAGGGTGAATCGACGAATAGACCATGATCCCGGCCTTGCGGAAGTAGTTCCTCAGGCTGTCAAAGATAAAGGGCCCATCGAAGGTGTGGGCCCGGACAACCGTCGTCTCGAATGAGTTTTCCAGACCACAGGTCATGTAACACTCATCCTGGGGAGGGTTGTAGACCTGGACATGGATACCCGGGAATCCTCTGTATTGCTGCCAGGCAGGCGGCTCATCATAACGGAAGAAACGGTAGTGGTCCTTTATCAACCGGAGCAGCT
>JAOUDF010000119.1 GCA_029859385.1 Nitrospirota bacterium | reverse complement strand
TGCTGCCCGACAAACTGGTGGAACCGATAACATGCCACCATAACGTAAGCCGGGCGGAAAAGCAGCCGGTCCGGACCGCCGCGGTACATGTTGCCAATGCGTTGGTCAAGGCCAGCGGTTTCGGGTTTGGCGGCGACGATATTGTGCCGACTATCCAGCCCATCGCGTGGAAAACCCTTGGGCTTACCGAAACCCATCTCGAAGGGATTGTCGAAGAGATGGAAGAAAAACTGGTGGAAGCCAGAAACTTCAGCCTGGAAATACAATCAAGCGATGCTGTCCAAGCTTAGAATCGCCCTCATATCCCGCGACAAAAGCCTTACGGATCAGCTTACCCTGCGCCTGCAGGGCAAAGGGTTTCAGGCGGTAGCCCTTGCGAAGCTCAGTGCAGTCCTGGGTTTCGTCTACTCCGACCCGCCTGATTTCATCATCATCGACCTCGCTGTCGACGACGAGGAAAGCCGGGCTATTATCAAGGGACTGAAGGAGGACAGCTACTTTTGCATCATCCCCATCATCGCCCTTGTCCGTCATACCACTCAGGAATCGCTTGAATGGGAGCAGTACCCCGTCGACGATTTTCTCTACCATCCGGTCGACTACCCTGAACTGCTCAACCGTATCGCCCTTTGTTTCCAGCGAATCCAGCGTGTCTTCGACAACAACCCCCTCACCAAGCTCCCCGGCAACACCTCGATCCAGCGGGCCATTGAAAGATCGCTTGGGAAGGATATGGCGGTCTGCTATATCGACATCAACAACTTTAAGCCCTACAACGACACCTACGGTTTCGCCAACGGCGACGAGGTGATACGTATGGTGGCACGGATCATGTCTAACGCGGTACGGCAGGCGGGAGAAGGGTTTGCCGGGCATATAGGCGGCGACGATTTCGTCTTTATCGTCCCGCTTGAGAAGGCAACCAACGTCTGCGAGACCATCATCGCCAACTTCGACGACATAGCCTCCGACCTCTTTGGTGATGAAGAAAAAGCAAAAGGGTACTACAGAGCCAAGGACCGTCAAGGCAAGATGCAGAACATTCCTCTGCTGGGAATCTCCCTCGCGGTAGTCCCCACCAATGCCCCGAAGATCCAGCATTACGGCATGGTGGCGGAGATCGCCGCTGAACTGAAGAAGCTCGCCAAGAAGGCCAACAAGAGCTGTTATGTCGTAGACAGAAGGGCCGCCTGACACCCCCTGTTCGCCGGTTGACTGAATAATCACAGGATGCTATAAAATTACGGTTTGGCTTTTTGGCGGCACTTTCACCACAAGGAGGATTGCACAAATGGCTCATACGTTCGAGGAACTGAAAGGTAAGACAGTAGCTGAGCTTCGCGAGATCGCAAAAGGGATCGAGCATGAGGCGGTAAAGGGGTATTCCCAGCTCAACAAGGAGCATCTCCTGGTGGCGCTCTGCAAGGCGCTGGGCATAGATACCCGTGCCCACCATGAGGTAAAGGGGCTGGACAAGACGGCGGTCAAGGCAAAGATCCGCGACCTTAAGAAAAAGCGCAATGACGCGCTGACAGCAAAGGACAGTACAGCACTAAAGCTTGCCCGTCGCCGCATCCATGGCCTGAAGAGGCAGCTTCGCGCAGCAATGGTTTAATATCAAAACAATCAACCCCCACCTTTCTTCGAGGTGGGGGTTGATTGTTTTTGGCTTTCCCAATCCACCATCTGTTCGAAACTTTACCGCAGAGCGAGCGCCTTGCGAGTGCGACGCGAAGTTTACCGGTTTACAGTAGTGTAGTTGACGACATCCATGGCAATGCGTTCCAGCATCGCGTTGTCCGTCCCTCCCATGGTCCAAGCCCCTCCCATTGCATTAGCTTGGGCATAAAACTCAGGATCGGCCAGCAGATTCCCGCCGGCGCCTCCCTTATATTCCACCTGCATGAGAACTGCCGAGCTACCCGCCGCGGCTCCTGCCCAGAAGCGGGCGCCGCCGCCTATAAACTTGATCTCTTTCACAACAGGCGATATCTGAAGAACTCCGGGACCCGGCTTGGAAAAAGACTCCGTACGCTTAATGTTCGGGAATACCTTTGCCATCGCCGAGAAAAGGTGCTCGTCTATCTTGCGCGTTGCCCTCTGATTGGCCTCGCTTGACGCAAAAGCAGGCGCCAGAGCGACCGGCTTCATTTCCACTGTCTTGAACTCGCCGAATTTTACCTTGGGAGCGGTCGCTTGGCGCGTTGGTTTGGATATGTTAGTAGCACACCCTCCGGCAACAAGCATTAATGCAACAATCAATACTAATTTTACCGCATTTCTCATCGCAACCTCCTTGTAGGGTCTCAATTGCGAGGAAATTAACAGATGTGAAAGAACCTGTCCATAACATCTTGCTGTGGTTAAACAAATTTAACACGCAATAACAGGCACAATGCTGAAATCGACTGGTTGGTATATACTTCAATTATGCCGTCGCAGGAATCTTTTACTAAAAGGTTGCATGGACCAGGCATACCGTAGAAATCACGCGGACCGCATGTATGCCCATAATCAAACTAAGGAGGTTCGCCATGAGGCATGCAAAATATTCAGTTACGGCACTCTTCCTTTTGTCAGCACTCATTGTTCACGCTGATGAGGTGAAAGAAAAGAGCGTAGTTGCGACCACAGACGCCGATGGAGTACAGCGCATAGAAGTCACAGGCGGAGATTACTATTTCGAGCCAAACTATATCGTGGTAAAAAGTAATGTGCCTGTCGAGCTGACAATAAAAAAAGAATCCGGGATTGTACCGCACAACATTATTATCAAGGCGCCGGAGGCCGGGATAGCCTTTTCCGAGAAAATGGGTACAAAACCGAAAGTTATCCGTTTTACACCCACGAGACCGGGGAAATATGAGATAGAGTGCGACAAACGATTGCTCTTTTTCAAGAACCACAAGGAAAAAGGCATGAAAGGCACACTGGAAGTGGCAGAATAACAACTACAAGATGATTGACAAACACCTTCTCACCTACCTCAGGTATGCCCACGGTCTCTACAATATTCTTGTAGCGGGCCTATTGTGCTATCACGGATGGACGGGATTCTCCATCAAAAAACAGAGGCAACGAGGTGAGCCCCGATATTTTTCGATCGTGAGACGACATCGAAAGATGGGGCCTATTCTGGCGGTAATGGGAGTACTCGGTTTTTTCTCGGGGCTCGCTGTTGCCTTGCTTGACAAAGGCCTGCTGGAATATCCGCTTCATCTTTCGGCTGGACTTGCGATAGTCGTTTCTCTTGTCACTACCTATGCTATCTCCCGAAAAATAGTGTCTCCCGATTCCCCCATGAGGAGACTCCATTTGGCCATTGGATTCTTCATCCTGTGTGTATATTTTGTCCAACTCTTTCTGGGACTGGGGATATTGTTATAAATGGATGAATCTCACACCTTTCCGATGCAGCAACCTACTGGCAAGACGCTGTGATTCATCAATCAACCCGATCATTTGGGGGATCAGCCTCTAGCGTGGCGCCGGAATCTTACCAACCGCTTGATCACGATATTCTTTCAAGGCCTTCTCCACTATCTCTATCCATGACGAATCCGTCGCCATCTGCCCCTTTTCCTGCGCATGAACACTTACCACCACCGGCAGGGTGTCTCCCGATAATATAAGATCGGTTGTAATGTGCGTATTCAGCGTAATTGCCCAGAAGCCAGGCTTGAACCATGCCCAAAACTGCCTAATTTTCACATCCACAATCAACGGGGACGACCCCGCATCAGAGATATCCTTCTTCACCTGATAGCCTGCCTGTTGAAAGGTTGTCCAGAGACTCTCGCGAATTACGCCCTCTACAGTCTGATCGCTCTCCAGAATAATATCGCCCAAAGCTTTGCCATAGGTATTCCGCTTACGACCGATTGCACGAGCCTTTATCTCCGGTAATGCCTGCGTGGCGCCTTCAAATCCCAGCGACGGGATACTGGGATCCCTCGGAGCCTCTTCAAAGGTTCGTTCATCCTTAACCGTCCGGATAACCACCACTTGAGCCGAGCTGCTTGAAGACGCTGGTGCAGTCATTGCCGGGCTTCCGATCTTGATCTCACTGCGGCTGGTCGCACAACCGACAGTTGCCGCAAACAATACCAGCATGAGCACTCTGGCCAAACTGGCATTACTCATTTCTGCCTCCTTTCCGTTAAAAGAACATCCCTATCTGCCAAACTATCGAATTGACGCCCCGGTTATCGTGGTGCAGGCCGCCGTTCGAAATATGGTGAAATCGAAAACCGGTAAACCAGGTCCGCTCGCCACTCTTGATCTCTGTACCCATGCCAATCTGGGGGTTAAAGTTGACCCGCAGGCCCTGGTTGTGAACCTGAAAATCGGTATACGCCACACCAATACCTGCCTCGACATAGGGCCGTAAGGTTTCGTTCCTGCACATATTCATGTAATAAAGAGCCAGAAAGTTCGCCGAGAGCATGGCCCTGGTCTGCGGTGCGGTAGTGATTCCGGCATTCCATTCAATTTTGAAGCGCAGAGGTTCCGGCGCCCGGTGTTTCCAAACCGTTTCGTAGTCATAAAGGGCAATGCCGGTTATCTGCACGAAATCGTAGTCATTGTTGGGGTCGTAGGTTAGCCCTGTCGTACCACCGATCGCGTAACGGGTAGCGACGGTCTTTTCGTCCGCCGATGTCAGCTGGGGCAGCGCCATACAACAAAGCCCGAGAATTATAACTGCCCACCATACCCGGATCATGCGGCCTCCTTTATCGTTATGTAGCCGAAACCGCCTGAAGAATCGGTCTTGAGGCAACAAAGGGCGCGACCGTCCGGTTTTTCATTCGCCGCTACTTTCCACTGCCCCGCTACCATCGCCCCTCCCGGTGACGCTGGAATTCGCCCATCGCGCACCGACAATGCTGCAATAGCCAAGTCGAACGCCTGCCCCGTCGGAAGGCTGCCATAGAGCGGCGCATAGGCCGCAACCGACGCCCCGTCGGGGACGATGGTTTTGTAATGAATGCCGCATCGGCCATGGCCGTCGGCGCCGAGGAAAAAGATCGTTTCTTCAGGTAGCGCTGGAGTATCGCCGGAAAGGTTGCCAAGCCCTGCATCAATAATCGTACCATAGCAGGTATCCTCCTCCACGGCTGAGAGAACGAAGAACGCCGCGCCTTCTCCCACTATGGCCGAATGCCGAGTGAAATCAAAAGGCTTCATTATCTCATCTGGCCCAGTCCCGAAGAAGCGTTCACGGCAATACCCAAGCACCCCGCAATATTCGTCGACAGCCCCTAACAACACGCGATCCACTCGACCTTCCTGAAGCCAAAGTCGGGCCGTCAGCATCGCCGAGGCAAACGACATTTCGAACTGGCTGACCGTAAGGTTGGGCCCTGTGGCCTTAAGCTGCATCGCTATATGTGCTGCGGCAGCATTGTGTACTGAACCGGAGAAATGGGTCGGAGAGGCGCAGATATCGCCGTCGTCGATGACCGTATCAAGAAAGTCAAAGGTGGTCTGCATAGCGCCGTAGCCACTGGCGACTATCACACCCATCCGCTCCAGCCCGGAATCGAAGAGTCCTGCGTCTGTAAGGGCCAGGCAGGCCCCAAGAAGAGAGAGGCGAGAGAAGTGGTCAATACGGCGGATAGCTCGTTTGCTGAAAAACTTTTCCAGTGGCGCCGTGTCGGCGAGGAGAGCGGGCAGACTTACCGTGCCGTCGCTTGGAATTGAGGCGACCCGGGACACAGGAACATGGCCCTCGGTCAGAGCTCTTGCAAGGGCGTCCACGCCGCAACCAAACCCGCCGACCACGCCAATTCCTTGGACTGCTACACGACGCATTACCTCTCCCCTTTCCCTAACACAATCACGGCATTGTTTCCGCCAAAGGCAAGAGACTGGGAGATGGCAACGCCCCCGTTCACTGTCGTGGTTTCCGTCACGGGCCTCGCCGAAACCTCCGGGTCCGTGGTTTCAAAACCAATACTGGCGGGAACGCGTCCGGCCTCAAGACAGGCAACGGTAAAAGCCGCCTCGATGGCCCCGGCCGCGCCCAAGGTATGGCCGGTAAAACCTTTCGTCGAGAGAAAAGGGATATCGGGTAATATCTCGGCGATTACCCGTCCTTCCACCCGGTCGTTGTCCGGCGTACCGGTGCCGTGGGCATTTACGAAGGCTATTTCGTCGGGCTTGCAGCCACCGGCGTCCATCGCTTCCCGAATGGCCTGCCTTAGTCCTGCCCCGTCAGGCTTGGGGGCTGTCAGATGATAGGCGTCGCATGACGAACCATAACCAAGTACCCATGAGCGTTTCTTCCTCTTACGTCCCTCAACGACATTGTCCGTTTCAAGGACCATCACGGCGGCGCCTTCTCCGAGGTTGAGTCCTTTTCGGTCCAAGTCAAAGGGCCTGACCGGCTCGTTTGAGCTGATCATCAACGAGATAAATCCGTTATACGTAACGCGGCACAGCTCGTCAGCCCCGCCTGCCAGGGCTATATCGCAGAGGCCGCCTCTGATCCACGAAGCCGCCACGCCTATGGCGTCCGTACCCGACGCGCAAGCATTGACGACGGTCTGCACCGGACCGGTGAGCCCGAAATGGCGGGCAACCGAGGCTGCTGGGTTGCTCCGTAGAAAACGTTCGATAGGTGACATGTCAGGTCGACCACCTCGTCGGTATTCCCGGTAAAATTCCTCGTTGTTCATGGCGCTGCCCACGGTGGTGCCTATGCAGACGCCTACCCTCATACTTCTCAGTTGGACAAGATCAAGACCGGCATCTCCCAGCGCCTCCATTGTCGCCGCAATGGCCAGACGGGATGTTCGCGACAACCGTTCATCCTCCGGGAGTTCCGGGGGAAAGAACTCTTCCGGGACTTCAAAAACCGGGTATTTTACCGAATGCCCGGTCGAAAAACGCACCGGCGGCAACGGCTGACGCGATCCGCCAAACATGCTCTCCACGCAGCCCGGCAGGGTAGCGCCGGCGGCGCAGATACACCCGGCTCCGGTAACGGCTACGGGAGCACTTCTGCTCATCCCCGGGACCGCTTTTCAATAAACTCGGCCAGGGCATTGACCGATTCGAAGGCGCTCCGGCCCTCTTCCATATCCTTTATCTCAATGCCAAAGTGTTTCTGGACCAGCACCACCAGCTCTACTGCATCGAGAGAATCCAGCCCCAGGCCCTCGCCAAACAGGGGGGCGTCATCCTTTATCTCCCTTGACGTAATCTCCTCGAGGTTCAACTCTTCGACCAGCATTTTCTTGATCTTTTCCTTGTTGGACATATCCCTGCGCTCCTTTACCCTTCCTCCCACATATCGTAAAAGTTAAAAAACTGAAACGGGTTCTTTTCCGTATAATCATCGAGCATCTCCGTGAACCGCCTCGCATAAGGTGAATAAGCTTCCCCCTGACGGCCCAGGCCGTGAGGTACCCGGATTACCCCGGCCAGATGAAGCTCATAGCGGGATGGCCCCGTCCTTCGGCTCAACAATACCGCCATCGGTGCCCCAGTGGCCGAGGCGACCATGTAAGAGCTGTAGGGAACCGGTATCTCTCCTCCGAGGAACCTTACTGTCACCGCATTCTTACCACTCCCCAACATCCGGTCGCCCATAACCGAGAGTACTTCCCCATTCTTCAGGACGCCCATCATCTCCAGTGTACCGCCCAGATACCCTCTCGGGTCGATTATCCTAAAAGGGGCGCCACTCTCGTAGTGCTCAAAAAAATGGCGGTCCAGGTCCCCCTCTTCTCTCTGCATCAGCAGGTTCACCGGTACGCCCAGAAACCTGAGGGCAACCATGGCAACCTGCCAGCAGCCGACATGGGCAGT
>JAOUDF010000118.1 GCA_029859385.1 Nitrospirota bacterium | reverse complement strand
TCTCGGGCAAGCTGCTGATAGTTCCTCATAAGTGCTCCTTTGACTTGGCGGTTTAAGAAGCATTGAGCCTACAGCAGCTTGCCTCTTAAACGCACCTGCAAAATTGCACTTACGAGTTGAATTCACCGAGTTTGTCGTGGCGGATCTTGAAAAAAAAGTTGGTGCGAGAATAAAGCAAATACGGAAGGCAGCGCGCATGACGCAGGGAAGACTCGCCGAAAAGACCAACCTAAGCACTGAATTTATAAGCCGCATCGAACGAGGCGTAGCCATGCCGTCGTTCAAGACGCTCGAAACCATTGCTTCAGTGCTCGGTGTGCGTGAAAGAGATTTTTTCGATTTCGGCGCTCCGGCGCTAGCCGGTTACACGCGACAGGAAGAGCTAAAGAAAAGACAGTCTCTCGATTATATGACAAGGGCTCTAGCCCGCATGGAGTTCCGGGAATTACGAATAATGCACAAAATAGTCACCCTTCTGGCCGATGAATAGCTGCGGTTCACGGTTTTTTCTTCGTACGCGCCGTGGGAATTGCGTTCCACGGGTCATCGGGCCAGGGGTGCTTTGGATAGCGCCCCTTCAGTTCCTTCTTCACCTCATGGTAGGCACCGTTCCAGAAGCCGCGCAAATCCTGCGTCACCTGCATGGGCCGTCTGGCAGGCGACAACAGGTGTAGCGTTACCGGCACCTTTCCCCACCCTACAGTCGGTGTGTCGGCCAGACCAAACATCTCCTGTAGCTTCACTTCGAGTACCGGCGACTCGCCGGGGTGATAGCCAAGGGGCAGCCTTGACCCGCTGGGTACCGTGACGTGGGTTGGAGCCCCATCGTCCAGCCGACGGAGCTGGTTCCACTCCAACCGCGATTTTAATGCTGGAAAAAGATCAATTCGAGCAAGGTGATCCCTGCGGCTTGCCCCTTGCAGAAACGGTTCCAGCCACTCATCCAGTGTATCGGCCAATGTCGCATCGGAGACGTCGGGCCAGCCTTCTTCCGGAAACCAGTGCCGCAGGGACAGCACGCGCGACTGCCACTGCCGGGCCGCGTCGGTCCAGGGGAGGACGTCAAGTCCCATCCGCCTGATCCCTTCGATCATGGCGTTGAGAACCTTTTCCGGATCGGGTTTCATCAGGGGACCGCTTGACAGTACCAACTCGAACAACCGTTCCTCCCGTCGGGCTATCACGCAGGAATCCTGCTCATCCCATCGCACTGCGTCTTCCTTCGTCAAATACGCGCCAAGAGATTTCCGTACCGCTTCGAGGGTAACAGGCGACGCCAGCCGGATACGCCCCTCCCCTTCCCCCGCATCCACTTCTGCGGCGACGATGTAGAGGCTCCGCACATGATGTTCCTGCTCCGGCAGCCGCGCCCCCCTTCCCCCGGAGAGGAGGTAGCGGGCATCGCCCGGAGACCTCTGCATCGCCACCCGGTCGGGATAGGCAAGGGCCAGCAGCATTCCGACATCCTGCCCGTCACCGCCCGTTTCGTTCGCATGAGAGTGCAGCATCCGTCGCCACTGCCGCGAGGCCTGCTCCATCCTGCCGCAGGCCCCGGGATCGGCCCCGTGGGCCAGAGCGCCGGGCCTTCCGTGCGCGCGATGAGCCCGAAGGGCTTCGACCCGACCCATGATATCGCAGGAGCGGCGGGCATCGCCGGTGAGGATATCCCGTTCCGACAGAATGGCCGCCAGGTCACAGGCCAAGCCGCCGAGGTCCATCTTCTTCGCCTCTATCAACATGTGGGCCAGTCTCGGGTGAAGCGGCAGGGCCGCCATCTCTCGACCGGCCAAGGTGATACCTCCCGTGTCGTCGATGGCACCAAGCTGCCGAAGAAGCTGCCGCGCCTGTGCCAGTGCACCGGCAGGCGGAGCATCGAGCCATGAAAGGTTCGAAGGATCTTTGATGCCCCACAAGGCTAGATCGAGCGCCAATGGAGCCAGGTCGGCTCCACGGATTTCCGGCTGGGGCTGGGGAATGAGGCCCCGATGCGTCGCCTCGCTCCAGAGTCGGTAGCAGACGCCGGGGCCAAGACGACCGGCCCTGCCGGCCCGCTGCTCCGCCGATGCGGCGGAGATACGTACCGTGTCGAGGCGGGTAAGACCGGAGCCCGGATCGAAGCGGGGCACTTTGGCAAACCCCGAATCGACCACCACGCTGATCCCTTCTATGGTCAGGCTGGTCTCGGCAATGGGAGTGGCCAGTACCACCTTCCGTCGACCGGGAATGGGCAGGATAGCTCTCTGCTGGGCATCCCACGGCAGATCGCCGTAGAGGGGGCAGATATCCACGCCACCGGCCAGGGTTTCATCCAGCAGCTCCTTCGTCCGCCCTATCTCGCCGCCTCCGGGGAGAAAGGCCAGCACGTCTCCGTGGTGACTGTGCAGAGCCTTCTGTATCAGCGAACTCATGGCTTGAGGCAGTCGGGCATTCTGATCGACGGGGGTATAGCGCACCTCTACAGGGAACATTCTCCCCTCCGCCGTCACCAGCGGCGCATCGTCCATGAGCCGGGCTACCGCCTCGCCGTCCAGCGTGGCCGACATGACCAGTATCCGCAAGTCATCCCGCAGGACGCGTCCTGCATCGAGACAAAGGGCCAGCGCCAGGTCGCTGTGGAGGTGCCGTTCATGGAATTCGTCGAAGATCACCAGCCCCACCCCCTCGAGGCCGGGGTCGGTATGGAGCCGCCGGGTAAGAATGCCCTCCGTCACCACTTCAATCCGCGTCTTTGCCGACGTTTTGTTCTCGAAGCGGATGCGGTAGCCCACCGTCTCGCCGACCGGCTCGCTCAGGAGCTGCGCCATGCGGCCCGCCGCGGCTCGGGCGGCAAGGCGTCTCGGTTCGAGGAGGATGATGGAGCGGCCCGCTAGCCACGGCTCATTCAGGAGGGCCAGAGGCACAACGGTAGTTTTACCGGCGCCGGGCGGGGCCTGGAGGACCGCCGTACGGCCGGATGCGAAAGTAGTACGAAGTTGTTGAACAGCCTGATCGAGCATGCGAGATTCTGAGGGGTGAACGGAATTAAAAGACGGGATACGTTACTTTATGAAGGCAAGTGCGTGCAAGTTTATTTATGGCTGCCGGGATCTCTGTTATCTCAGGAAGGGTCGACCTTTGCGTCACTTTTTTTCGTGAATTCTGCCCGCTCCTTGTTCGCGCATTCCGGGCAGATACCGTGGCTTATGTCGGCCTCGGTGTGCTCATGAATAAAGGCCGTCAACTCCTGCCAGTAGCCCTGGTCGTCCCTTACCTTGTGGCACCATGCACAGACAGGCACTAGCCCCTTCAGGGTCTTCACATTGCACAAAGCCTCCTGGAGTTTGGCGATCATGTTCTCGCGGGCCTTTTCCCACGCCTTGCGCTCGGTAATATCAAGGGTCGTCCCCAGCATTCTCAGCGGCTTTTTCTCCTGATCCCACTCCATGACGCGGCCGCTGACGTAAACCCATACCCACTTGCCGACCTTGTTCTGCATGCGGTATTCGCCTTGATACGTCGTGTCAGTGCCTTCATAACACCTGTTCATGCCCTGCACTACCTCTGCCCTGTCATCGGGATGGATAAGATTCTCCCAGGCGGCAATATGAGGTTGCAGCTCTTCTCTCGCATACCCAAGCATTTCAATCCATCTCTGACTGAAGAACATTGCCCCTGTCTTTATCTCCCAGTCCCACATACCGAGATCCGCCCCACGCAGGGCCAGCTCAAAGCGTTCCTCACCCTTCTTGATAATTCCCGCGGTAGCTGCCTCAATCCTTTCAGCCATTTCGTTAAAGGCCCTGCCCGTTTGCGCAAGTTCATCATCCCCACTGACTAGGGAACGGGCCGAAAGGTTGCCTGCTGCAAAGCGCCTTGTTGCATCGACAATCTCTTCGACCCGCTCGACAAGAAAAACCCGCAGTACCAGCCATATGCCAACGCAGAAAACAACAAGGAACACCATAAATCCGTAGAACTCCCTGAATCCTCTGGCGAGTTCCATCTGCGCTGTCCGTGAATAGTCATGCTCGAGGAAAAGTACACCGGACCGCAGGGAACGAAGTTCTCCCGGCCTGGGTGGAAGGTCTATTGGGAAGGCATTCCAGAGCCGATGCGCATCTGCGTCAACCCTGGAGGCGTGCCCCCCCCTGGTGCGCACATCTTTAATAACCCCGTACGACTGGTCGTCAATCACCTCCCTGACATTCCGGTCGGTAAAGCGGTAATCTAATGCAAAAAGGATATTATCGGTATCGCTGATAAAGAGTATGGTTTCAAGGCTGGTATCGCTGGCTGCCCAGCTTATCTCCTTTTGAATGCCCAGTTTGTCGTCACGCTCAAGCATGTGCTGCATAAGGTTGGCCATTTCCTTTCCCCTCAGCTCCGCCTGGGATTGGGCTGCCCTTAAGGCGAGTTCATGACCGTTGGAGATCATGTACCACAAATGGATAACCGCGCTGATACAGAGAAACAGGAACAGCAGAATGGGGATGCTATGCCGCAGATTATATTTCATTTGATGATTTACCTGTTCTTAAGAGCGTCGATGGGAACAAAGGGTACCGGATTCTGCAGACGCCGCACCAGACCTTTGGAAACCATCATTCGATTAAGGCGCTCCATGCTGTCCCGGAGGCTGACGTCTCGTCCGTCCGCCATGGCCGAATACTCCTCCCTGTCAGGGATATGAATCCCCTTGAGTGAATCGAGAAACTGTTGTGGTGTAAACTTCTCGCGGGGGGCCGCCTTTTTCGCGGCATCGTCGGGATTGCTTTTGAGGTACTCAACCGCCCTGAACCAACCGTTCCGCAACGCTTCGAGGCATTCCGCATGTTTTTCCATTTCCGATTTTCGCACGACAAGAACATCCACAATCTCACCCGGAATCCGCGAGCTGTCAAACAGCAGAACCGCTCCTTTATCTTTTAGATTGCTGCTTACCGGAGGGAACGTCACAAGACCATCAACTTTCCCTTTCATGAACGCCTCTTCATGATCGCTCAACTCCAGAGGTACCGGAGTAATTGTATCGATGGGAATGCCCTCTTTCTCCAGTGCCCGCGTCAAGAAAAAGGCACCGAGGGCCGTAGATTCGACACCAATCTTCTTCCCTTTCAGGTCATGGAGCGTCCTCGTACCGGATCGTCCTAAAATCACGTCCGCACCATTGGAAAAATCGGTTACAACGACGATCTGGGGATCAAATCCCCGATCCTTTACCATAAGGACTTCATCCACCGTCAGGGCCGCCACCTCCAGGAGGCCCGACTGAAAGGCTCGCATCACCTCCGTGGAAGACGGATATTGGATCAAGCGGATAGGGGTGTCCTTGTAATATCCAAGTTCAGCAGCAAGATATAACGGCTCGTACCCCGGCCAGATATTAGTTCCTACGCGCAACGGTTGAGATGGCTCTCTGACGCAGGCGGATAACAGGGTCAGAAAGGCGAAAAAAAGGAATAAAAGGGATCGGCGGAACAAAGCATACCTCATGTATTACCGGCTCTTGCAAGAACGTCTCAGAAAACTGATAAGCGCTCACCTTTAGAAGCTATCGGCATCTGCTGAAAACCAATTAAGAGAGATTACCAAATAAGATAGCGATGATTGATATACTTTCAAGCGATTAAAGTCAATATAAATAAGCAAATATGGCAGCATGCCACCGTTCTCAATAAGCACTTTACCCGGGCTGCCTGGTATGGCGAAAGCTCTTTCAATGGCATTTGTCCTCTTTCCACCCATTCTCATCGACAGCCCCCGCCCGCCAGCGGCCTGGCAGGGCTCGGACATACTCGAATTTGCACTCTGAAGATGAAGATACCGCTCATTGCCTCATTCCTCTGCTCATCTGACCAGAACCACGGCCCCCGTCTCGCCTGTCACCAGGTTTTGATAGCTCCCCGTCATTTGCCGCCCGTCCCTGGAAACCTGAAGGGTCGCAGCTCCGCCCGTATTATCCATTCGGACATATTCTATTTCTACCATACCTCCTTCAATGATCCCGGCACCTTGAGCAATAAGCACCTGATTCCAGGTATACAACTCGAAGATCACTTCGTTACCGGATTGTTGAAAGACATAGAATCCATCCGGTCCTCGCCACGACCCGCTGATATTCGCAGAGCGGAACGCCCCTGGTTCAGGAGCCGGAGCCACCGGAGCGGCAGGAAGAGACGGCGCCGGAGTCGGCATGACCGAAAGAGGAGGAGTTGTGATTACAGGCGGATCGGCCTGCCCACCGGTCGACATCTGCCCGATAAAGGCGAGGGCCATAAAGCCTCCCAGCACCATGCCGGCGATGGCCACCCCCCGCCCCTTTGCTTTCTTCTGCTTCACGTCAAACAAGGCAGCGACACCAAATCCCAGAGCTGCAAGGCCAAGCACCATTCCACCAAGGTTCTCTTCCTGATCGAGCCCACCTTCGCCAAACAACCCCATCAGCAACACTGCCATGACAACACCGACAATACCCTTCCAACTGACCTTCAGTGTCGAAGCAGGGCGCTCAGCCTCGACAGTCTCCGGCGTTTCCACTCTTTCAGGACGTTTCACCGCCGGCTCGACACCTCCCATTTCCAGGGCCTTTATCAGTTGCCCGCTGTCGTAATCCCAGCGGTTATCGCTCATCTCCAGCGCCTGTTTTTTTGACAATCTGTCGAGGTCGTCAGGAAGCTGCTCCGCCGTCGGCATAACCGCATCCTGCACCAGCACGGGGATTACTGTCTTGCCCCTGTTCAGTGCCGAAACGATCTCCATGCGGACGTAATCCTCCGGGTCGTCGATCCTGCGCCGTCCTTCGGCGTCGGCAACCGTAAGCCACTGCTTGCCGATGACGACCACCAGCGCATTGCTTGAAGCCACCGCCTTCTCGATAACCTGATCGAACTCCTGGCCCGGCGCAATACCTCCCGCCACGTCCATAAAAACACGGTCCCTGCCGAAATGGGCGCTGAGACGGTCAGAAATCCGCCCTGCTTCGGCCTTGGCGTCGTCGCGCCGGTAATTGATGAACACGCCCCCCATTAAATCCCTCCTTCAGAAATAACTCTAGGCA
The DNA here is from genome assembly GCA_029859385.1 of Nitrospirota bacterium. GTDB lineage: Bacteria > Nitrospirota > JAOUDF01 > JAOUDF01 > JAOUDF01 > JAOUDF01. Next base: position 829 of record JAOUDF010000118.1, on the reverse strand, counting down.
CGCCCCGCCTGTGCGCTGGATCGAAGGCAATAAGGACGTTTTCACTTCCCAGTCTTTTTCTAAACCGCGCTGCCACCCTATCGACCCCAATTCCGTCGCCCCTGCGGGCGACGATCATTATACTGTGCATCGGGACACCTCCTGCTTTTCTAGGAACTCTTTTCAACCTTCTTCTTCAGCCTTACCAGCGCATTGGAGACTTTCGTGTTCTTCTCCGCCATTTCTATCAGATAGTCAAACTGGTCGACTACCGACTCAAAATCCCTTGGATTGCTCAGCTTCTTCAATTCATTGTAGCTGTCGGCAAGTTCATTCATGCGGGTCTCACTCGGCGCACCGCTCAACAATACACTCAACAACTCAAGGTCGACGGGATAAACCGCATGCCAGAAATCCTTCTTCACCGCACTGAGTTGAAGAACTTTCGGCCTCGCTTCATCGAGAACCTTGCGGAGTTGATCGACCTCGGCCTTCGATGGTGCCTTCCCTTTGTGCCACGCGATGGCCAGATCACCTGCGAGTTTGTTGAGCAGCGGGTATGGATTAAGGCTCCCCGACCTCAATGAAAGCGCGTACCCTTCTTCGTAAGCGTCGCTCATTTTTTTCAGGGATATTCCCCTGTCCTTTACATCGACACGGGCTCTGTGCTTGAAGGCGCTTCCCAGCAGCGAATAACGCTCAGCCGTGGGCGAGAAATTCTTCAGGAGCTCTTCCAGACGCCGGATAGCTCCGTCGATGGTGGTCAGAATAGAGCGAGGATTTCCATCTTTATCCTCCCATTTCTGCACCGCCCACCGCACTTCCAGGTTTGCCAGTTGTTCAATATCCT
>JAOUDF010000006.1 GCA_029859385.1 Nitrospirota bacterium | reverse complement strand
CCGATCTGTCGATATCGACAAACTGCACCTCCTGCTCGTCGCTCGACTGGCATCCCTCACCGGCGATTACCCCCTTCCTCTGCTCTTCCAGAAACTTCTCCAGAGGGTCTTCATAGCGGACAGCCCTGTCCATGGGCGGAGCCGGCTCCCATATCCTTGCGTTTACGCGGTACCTAGGTATCAAGGCTGTTTCTCCTGTCCCTTACAGTATATTGGTGACGGCAATCAGCAGCATGCCGTCCTTGTAGCGGGGACCGCCAATATAGATGGTGCCCTTGTTGGCGAGGCGGAAGGTGGTTTCCAGCAGCTTCTTATCCTTTTCCACCACCAGCAGGTTCATCACGATCTTTTCGTCGAGCAGCCCCCCCGGTGAGAGGACGATAAGCCTGTTATCAGGTATCTCCAGGCCGCCCTGCTTGCCGAAGTCGATGGTCATCTCCTGCTGGCTTATCAACCGGTAGCCGCGATAGTTGAACTGGAACCGGATATCATCCTCCACCTTTTTAAGGTCGCCTTCAAAGCCTTCGAAGGAGTTGCTTGCGTAAATGGCCTTTACGACAACCCTGACCTTGTCCTGGGCCTGGGCGACCGACGCCGATGCGAGGAGAATAAACGCCAGCATCAGCGCTGAAGCGGAGAATGGCTTTTTCATATGGAGGGCTCCTGGTTGGTTTCGGTTTCACTGCCTATGTCGGAGACGATGATGATGGTAGCACCGCTTTCCGTCGACTGCAATACCATGACTGCCCGGCTGTCGGATTCGATGGAAAATATCTGGGCCTTGCTGTCGATGGCCGCCTCCATTATTGGCTGAGGAGGCGTGGGGACAGGCTGCAACCATCCCGAATAGTAGACGATTGCCGCCACGATGATGACGACGGCAACGGCAAAGGCAGGGGAGAAGGCGTTCTTCAGGTCGCCCAGCAAACCATCAAGCCACGAACGGCGGGGCTCCTCCACCGGCTTCGGCGGAAATGCCTCGGCCCTGACGCGACTCCATACCTGGCTGAAGTCGGCCTCGTCGACGGCCTTCATCGTTACAGTTTTCAAGGCCTCGCCGACACCCCGCATCTCCCTGGTTCGGGCGGCGCACTGGTCGCAGGTGTTGATATGCGCCTCCACGGTTGCCTTTTCAGCACCGGTGAGTTCACCGTCGAGGTAGATATTCAGCTGTTCGTCATTGACGCAATCACGCAGTTCCATGTCGGCCTACCGATGCCCTTTCAGCATCTCCTGAAGTTTCTTCCGTGCGTAAAACAACCGGGACATCACCGTGCCCGTGGTGCACCCCATGGTTTCCGCAATGTCGCTGTACGAGAGGCCTTCCACCTCCCGCAGGATGATCACTGCGCGGTGGTCCGGCGACAGCTGGTCGAGGGCGCGCTGCATCTCGGCCCTCAGCTCAGCGCTTTCAAGTATTCTGTCGGGGTGATGGATGGTATCGGACTCGTGACGCTCTTCGCCACTGTCTTCCCCCTCGTCGTCGGTATGGGTGAGGGAGTCGGTAGGAAGGTTTTTTCGGCCTCTCAAGTGGTCGAGAGAGACATTGACCACGATCCGGTAAAGCCAGGTGTAAAGACTCGAATCGCCCCTGAACCGGTCGATGGAGCGGAAGACCTTGATAAATGCTTCGTGCACCACTTCCATGGCCTCGGAGTGGTCTCCGACATGGCCGTAGGCGACCGCAAAGGCCTTTTTCTGGAACCGCCGCACCAGCGTCTCGAAGGCCGCTTCGTCCTTCTGCCTGAGGCGTTCCAGCAGCTCCTTATCGTCCAGTTCATTATCCTGAGACGAAACTCGCGACTGATTATTCATTTACCCTTTGGTTTGCCGCTCCGTCTTCTGCGCCTTCGCCGCTGTTCCTCACTCTGGTCGCCGGAAGCGGCCGGCTGGCCGGGGGCAGGCGCCGGTGTGCGGGGACGGGGGACCCCCTTGATGAACATGCTGTCGTCGGGCCACTCCACGGGGACCTTGTGGCCTATGTACTCCTCGATCCCCTCCAGGTTGGTGACGTACTCTTCGCAGGCCAGGGATATGGCATCGCCCTCGGCGCCTGCCCGGGCTGTACGGCCGATCCGGTGCACGTAATCTTCAGAATCCTGGGGCAGGTCGTAGTTGATTACATGGCTTACTCCCTCGATGTGCAGGCCGCGGGAGGCCACGTCGGTGGCGATGAGGATGTTCAGCTCGCCCGTGGCGAACTTGTGAAGTGTCCGCAGACGCTGCTTCTGCGGAATATCTCCCGTGAGGGCCTTTGCCGAGTAGCCGTTACGGACAAGACGCTCCTCAATGACACCCGCCATCCGCTTGGTGTTCGAGAAGATGAGTATCCGGCTGCCCCCTTCCTTTTTCAGGATGCCAAGAAGGAGGCTGAACTTCTCGTGCTGACCCACGTGGAAAAGGCTCTGTCGCACCTTGTCGGCCGTCATCCGGTCGGGGGCAACCTCCAGCGGTTCAGGATTGTTCATGTGCTCGTAGCCCAGCTCCATAACCCGATGGGAGAGGGTAGCCGAAAAGAGCATCGACTGGCGTTTGTCAAAGGGGGGAAGGCGGCGGACAATGAAGCGGAGGTCCTTGATGAACCCCAGGTCGAACATCCGGTCGGCCTCGTCGATCACCAGGACTTCCGCGCCCTTGAGCGTGTAGACCTGCTGCTTCAGATAGTCGATAAGACGCCCGGGGGTGCCGATGAGCACGTCCACCTCACCACTCAGGGTGCGCCGCTGCTTGTCGTAATCAACACCGCCGTATACCGCGTGAATCTTCAGGCCCGTATGCTTGCCCAGCAGTTGGGCATCCTTTTCGATCTGCACCACCAGCTCGCGGGTAGGGGCCAGGACAAGGGCCCGTGGAGCCGATACCTCGTGTTTGGTGCTTCGAGGCGATTTCAGGAGGCGGTTGAAGGTGGCGATGAGAAAGGCGGCTGTTTTCCCCGTGCCCGTCTGGGCTTTGCCGGCAACATCTTTTCCTGCAAGGGTGTAGGGGAGGGTGAGGGCCTGGATGGGCGTCAGATTGTCAAAACCCGCATCGCGGATGCCCTGCATCAACGTCTCGGGAAGGTCGAACTCTTCAAATTTTTTTGTGGACAGGGTTTGTTCAGATGACAAATAGGTTCCTCTCTGCTTCTGGAATGGGTTTCCGGCCAATCCGTTTTCCGGCCGATACCTGGGGTGAGGAATGGAAATGGTGGCGGCGCAGGGATTCGAACCCCGGACACTGCGGATATGAGCCGCATGCTCTAACCGACTGAGCTACGCCGCCGTCAAGTCTGTCGAGACAAGAGAAAATAATGGATTGGCGGGCAGTTGTCAAGGTCTAACCCGTATATTTCATAAATTTACTCGTGCCCTCGCTTGGTCTTTGTCTCCGCAAGCGATTTCGCTCAGTCGGACATATCCACCAATATGCCGCTCCATCGCGAAATCACTTGTGAAAACAAATCCCGGTGCGATCATCACGAGAATTTATGAAACATGCGGGTAAGTCGCGCATGGGGAAGGTCTCCGGGCGGGCGGCGCCGGGGTGTTTCTTGCTCGTTGAGCGTATCGAGAGGCTGTTTGGTGTGACAAAAAATGTCACAATTGCGCAAAACTAGCCGATTTTTTTAGCGAATGCAGGAGGTGTCGATAAATAAAATAACACCATCTCGAAAGAGAAGGGGGGTGATTACGATGAAGAAACTAATCATACTTATGGCAACAGTGATCTGCATGGCGGCAGGAGCGGCCTTTGCGGGAGACATCTACGAGAGTAACAAGCCCAGCTATCCCAAGGTCAGCAGCGAAGACGCCGCTACGTTCAGAGCCACGGTCAAACCCTGGATATTCGCATGGTGGAACGGTGACCTTACCAAGGCCTGGCAGCTTGGCGAGGCGGCCCTCAAGAGCGAACCTCACAACTTTTCGGACTTTTACGAATTTCTTAACGATTGGAACGCGACCTTCGAAAAGGGGTATTACTACCTCGAGAGCAGGCATCTCGACGAGAACTCGGTACAGCTTCTGCGCAAGGACGATGCCCACGGGCAGGCGGTGTTCTATGTTGTTTATAACTACACGGCCCAGTATCGCGACATTACCAGGAAACGGATTATCAGTGAGGACCACACCGAGCATGTGGCGTTCCTCTTCGATGAAAACGGCAATATATCAAGGATTGTAGGTGTCGATGACCGCATTGTGGATTCAAAGATCACGGGGTATTCAGGTACATAAAACATTTTCCATAGCTTCATTCCCTTGAAAATAGGCAGTGTTAATCATGCCTATTTTTTCTTTTGCCTGCCTTCGCAGCACCACTTCTTCCAGCGTTTCGTTATAACTCGATTTCATAGTGCTTTAGGCTTGTTAATGGGGAATAACCTCAAGATGGGTTTGGGTGGTAGAGGCGATTTGCCTTGTCATAATTGGTGTGGTGAGGGTTGGATTAGGTAATTAGATGTCGTTATTGGGCAGCTATAGATAGGATCTCAATCAGTTTTCCTCAGCATTCTCTGATAAGTTTACAACATGCAACGAAGGCTTTAGCTCACTAAGAATGAGTGTATCCCAGTTTGAAATATTTTTTGCTGTTTTCCCCGGCGATGGAACAAATGCAATGTAAAATGGTTCATTTATCTTGTGTTTCATGACAAGCGACTTTGCAAGCTCTGTTTGCGCCTTTATATATTCTGCTCGATGCTTCTCGGTGGTTTGGTTTAGACCGCAAATATATAGGTAGCGCTCCGCTTTGATATGAAGCAACTTCGAAAAATCTTTACAGAATTCATGCAGATTTGTGCTGAATTCAGATTCTATGGCCCATAGGATTTTGTCAACAATAGTAGAATCCCTATTTTTATGCTTGGTGCAGACCTTCTCTTCAGTAACTATTACAACATCTAGAAGCCACTCTCCGGGAGTTTTTTTTCCATTCTCATCCACCTCCTGAACTAATGGTTTTCCGTTGAATTTGCGAGAAAAAATATTTGCCAATTGCGAAACAAAATATGATGAGCGTGCGTTGTTGTCAGGGGTATTGTCTTTGTTATTCCATGCTTGTTGAAAAGCTTCGAAGACTAAGTCGCTTACCTGCATGCTAGCCTTTCGTTGGTCCAGTTATCTTTAGCCACGCCTGTCCGATGTTGTGACATGACCCTATTGTTTTCCTTCTTTGAGAATAAGGATTTAGTAATCTGCTGTGGTTATTTGTCAACGTGTAGACGCGACCCCTATCAGTTCTCCCTAGGTGAAACCCATTCATCTCACCGTGCCTTTCTCACTATACTCCGACGCCGCACTTCAGCGGGTGCATCTTTTGTGATTCGCTGAAAGGGTATGGTTATTCTTTTTTGTCCAGTGCAGCCGCACGAGTAAGTATAAAGTCAGCGACCTGTTTTCTTGTATATTTTGTGCCATCAAGAACAACTCCGGGACGCTGTTTCTCAAAACAACTAACTCTTGCTATTTGTCCCATCATTGCGTTTCAGAAGCTAAACACAGTCGGCCACCAGTCATGCATATAGGCAAACTCCGGTGGGGTTTCAACGATTACAACGAATATCCGCTGCTCAGCGTCGAAATGGGCGATTAGCCCGTAGAACCACAAAAAGACCCTTCCAATAGTAAAACAGAATAATTAGCTTTGCAACTATAAGCTTGCAGCAAAAAATGCCGATAAGAATAAGAGGAGTTTGCTCAGTATTCTAACGGATTTTGGCTGTAGCATCGATAGTAGGTTCATTATTTTGCAGTGATGTACATTGCTCGATCTGTTTCGGTTGAACTTGCTGTTGGGTGGCGTGGTACAAAAGAACAAAGAGAAGCCCCATGGCCTGTAAGCAACCAGACAAAACGATCATTGCAGTCACTACTTTCAGGACTGTCACGGGGATAATCGTGGTAAAGGAATATTACAGCGATGGGTCTACCGGCGTCTTCGGTTGTTCCGCATTGCTCAATGATGAGCAGTAGATGTTTACTCTACGTACGTGAAAGCTGATCCGGTACTTATCAATTCTTCTCTTGAGCATACCTGACAAATAGCACAGACCTCTCTCACAGTTTCACAATCTCACCATATTCGGCCACCGGCCATTGATACAGGCAAATCCCGTCAAGGACAACTGGAGGGGAAGATTTTCGTATTAAATCGACGGCATGGGTACAAAGTGCTGATGGATACCCAGCTCCTTTGCGCCCATCCCCAGCGCGAGTCCTATCATCTGTGAGAGATGCAGCACCGGCAGGTTGATCTCCTGCCCCGCGTGCTTTTCGGCCTGTCGCTGGTAGGAGTCGAGGTTGATGTGGCAGAGCGGGCAGGGGGTGACGACGAGGTCGGCGCCGTTGTTCTTGGCGTCGAGCAGGGCGGCGGAGGTCATGGTGAGGGCGGCGGGTTCGTCGGTGAGGACAACGGGGAAGCCGCAGCATTTGATTCTGCTCTTGTAGCGGACGACATCAGCTCCCGTGGCCTCGATGAGGGTTTCGAGGGAGGTCGGGTTTTCGGGGTCGTCGAAGCCGAGGTCCGCCGACAGCCGCAGGATGTGGCAGCCGTAGAAGGGCGCGATCTTTATGCCGCGCAGCTGGTGGTGCAGTTTTTCTTTGAGCTTGTCGACGCCGTAATCGGCGATGAGCGCCCAGAGGAGGTGCTTCACTTTCACCGTCCCGCTGTATTGAAGGCCGCTGTCGGCGATGGCGCGGTTTGCATTGAGCAAATGTTCCGTATCGTTGCTGACTCGCTTGTTGACATGGGCAAGCACCCCCTGGCAGGTGCCGCAGATGGTGAGGATGTCGAGCCCCTTCTGCTCGGCCATGGCGAGGGTCCGCGTGTTGATGGCGTCGGCCAGCGACGGGTCGAGATTCTTCAGTGCGCTGGTGCCGCAGCAGGAGGCGTCGGTCATTTCATCGAGCTGTATGTCGAGGGCCTTGGCCACCTTGATGGTCGATTTGTAGAGTTCCGGCGAGGTGCCGAGGGCGCTGCAACCGGGGTAGAAGGCGTATCTCATTTCTCCTCCCCCCTCTCTCTGATTCGCCGGAAGATGCTCTTTACGTCGGCAATTCCCTTGAGCGACCGCATGAGCGGGCTGGGCAGCTTTCTCTTGAGCAGGAGCGTGATCCCCATGGGGACCATGCTGATTATAGTGTCGGGGTTGATCTTTGCTACCCTCAGCGGCAGGGTGGTTTCATTGATGCGGCCGATCTTCTCGATATCGTTCTTGATGGCCTTTGCGTAGCGGGTCCCCTCGGTGTTTACGGTCCCTTCCTTCGAGGCCATCTCCTGAAGCCGCCCAATGGCCTTGGCGGGCTGCACATCCTTGGGGCAGACTTGCGAGCAGAAGTAGCACCGGGCGCAGGACCATATCCCCTTTTCGTCCTGAAGCCCTTCCATGAGCCGCTCAAGCCCCTTGCCGTCCCGCGGGTCGACGGTAAAGCGATACCCCTTGGCCAGGGCAGCGGGCCCGATGAACCGGTTGTCGGCCTCGTAGGCGGTGCACTGGCCGTAGCAGGCGCCGCAGAGGATGCAGTCCTCCACCCCCTTGAACTGCTCCATACCCTTCTCCGTGAGAGGAGCGGATTCTCCCTCCTTGCCGTCCGGACGATCTTCCAGCCACGGCGTGACGGAGTTGACCTGTTTCCAGTAGGGGTTCAGATCGAAGACAAGGTCTTTGAGCACGGGGAAGTTCCCCAGCGGCTCGACGCGGACCTCACCCCACTTTGCCACTTCGTCCTTCACCTGGGTGCGGCAGGCCAGCTTGGCGTGGCCGTTGATGGTCATGGCGCACGACCCGCAGATGGCGCTTCGGCACGAGGAGCGGTAGGAGAGGCTGGTGTCCTGCCAGTCCTTGATGAGGGTCAGGGCGTCGAGCACCGACATGCCTTCGACCATATCGACCTCGTAGGTGTCGATGCGGTGGCTGTCGCTGTCGGGCTCTTTCCTGAAAACCCTGAAGGTGATCTTTGACGGTTCAGTCATTAATGAGTCCTTAGAATTTGTCCCCCTTTAAAAAAGGGGGATAGAGGGGGATTTTCTCAATGTATGACTTCAAATCCCCCCTTGCCCCCCTTTGCTAAAGAGGGGGATAATTACGGACAAGTTTTCAGTACACCCGCGCCTTGGGTTCGAACATCGAAATATCGACCGATTTGTATTCGAGCCGGAGTTTCCCGTTATCGTTAATCGCCAGCGTATGCTTGAGCCAGTTCTGGTCGTCACGGTCCTTGAAGTCGAGGCGGCAATGGGCGCCGCGGCTCTCCTGCCGGGCCAGGGCGCTCTCGGCAATAGCCTGGGCCAGGTCGAGGCACATCTCCAGCTCCAGCACCGAGAGGAGGGCCGAGTTGAATTTGCGGCTGGTGTCTCCCACTGCCACGTCGGCAAAACGCTCCCGCTGTTCGCGTACTTTCTTGATTCCCTCCTCCATCTGCCTCTGTTCGCGGAAGACGCCGAAATGGTCCGACATGGCGACGGCGCTGGCGGTGCGTACATCGGAGGGTTTGATCCCCAACCTACGGGAGAGGAGCCGGTCGATCTTTTCCTCCATCAGTCGGAGGGTGTCGTCAGACGGTTCAGCGGGGGCGCAGTGGCCCACATAATCGGATACTTTCCTGCCGGTCCTGCGGCCGAAGACGATGGTGTCGAGCAGCGAGTTGCCGCCGAGGCGGTTGGCGCCGTGGACGCTCACGCAGGCGCATTCTCCGGCGGTGAAAAGGCCGGGCAGGGTGGTGGTGCCGTCGGCATTGGTGTCGATACCGCCCATGCTGTAGTGGTGGCCGGGCTGGATAGGAATCCCCTCGACCGACGGGTCGATGCCGAGGAACTCGATGCATATCTGGCGGATCTGCGGGAGCTTGGCCTTGATCATCGGGTCGCCGATGTGCCGCAGGTCGAGCTTTATGTAGCCGCCTTCGAAGCCGCGCCCTTCGATGATCTCGGTGGCGATGGACCGGGCCACGATGTCCCGTGGCGCCAGCTCCATCTTGGCGGGGGCGTATTTGGCCATGAACCGTTCGCCCAGGTTGTTGAGCAGATGTCCGCCTTCACCCCGCGCACCTTCGGTGATGAGGATGCCTTCGGTGAGGAGCACGTTGGAACCGTAGATGGTGGTGGGGTGGAACTGGACGAACTCCATGTCCTTCAGCGGCACGCCGGCTCGATAGGCCAAGGCCATGCCATCGCCGGTGTTGATGAGGGCGTTGGTGGTCCGCTTGAATACGCGGCCGTAGCCGCCGGTGGCCAGCACCACGGCCTTCGCACGCAACAGGTGAAGCTGCCCCGTGGACCAGTCGAGGACCACTACCCCCTGACAGCGGCCGTTTTCAACGACCAGCGAGGTGACGAACCATTCGATATAGGTCTTTATGCCGCGTTTGTTGACCTGCTCCCACAGGGTGTGCAGCAGCGCGTGGCCGGTGCGGTCGGCGGCGTAACAGGTCCGTGCGGACCCCTGGCCGCCGAAGGGGCGCTGGGCGATCTCGCCGTCGGGGGTGCGGGAGAAGAGGACCCCCATGCGGTCGAGCTCGAAGATGTCGTCGGGGGCTTCGCGGCACATGATGGCCACGGCGTCCTGGTCGGCGAGGTAGTCGCTGCCTTTGACCGTATCGAAGGCATGGTCTTCCCATTTGTCGTCGGACTTGATGGCTACGTTGATGCCGCCCTGCGCGGCGACGGAGTGGGAACGAAGGGGGTGAACCTTGGAGATGATGGCGACGCTCTGGCCCGATTTTGAGGCCTCGATGGCAGTCCGTAAACCTGCCAGTCCGCCGCCTATTACAAGGATGTCGTGGGAGATGCCGGTCATTCAGCGATCCTGGGTTAAAGGGTCCCGATGCTATGGACAGGTTTTTCGGCAATGAACGACAGTTAGTTTAGCCGCTGTCGCCTGTTATGTAAAGAGAGGGAACGGGTTCGGCGGCAGCAGGCCGCGTGTTACGCGTTCAGCAGCTCCAGTATCCGCTCCAGATCGTCATTGGTAAAGTAGTCGATCCGGATGTGTCCGCCTTTCTTTCCCGCATCGATGATGACCTTGGTGCCGAAATGCTTCTGCAGTCGATCCTCGAGAGAGATGACGTAGGGGTCCTTGGCAAACACTTTTGATTTCGCCTTTGCCGGGGCCTTCTTTATCTTTGAGGCGAGGGCCTCGGTCTGTCGCACTGAAAGGCCGTTCTGAATGACGGAGCTTCTTAAAGCCAGCTGGTCCATTTCTGACGGGAGCGCCAAGAGGGCCTTGGCATGGCCGGTGCTGAGGCGACCTTCGCTGATGTCGTCCCGTATCTCCATGGGCAGGCCGAGGAGCCGGAGATAGTTGGCGACGGTTGCCCGCTCCTTGCCGACCTTGGCCGATACCTCTTCCTGGGTCAGCTTGAACTCATTCATTAAAAGCCGGTAGGCCTCGGCGGTCTCGATGGGGTTGAGCTCCTCCCGTTGGATGTTCTCGATGAGGGCCATCTCCAGCATCTCTTCGTTGGAGGCTTTTCTGACGACAGCGGGAATCTTCTTTATGCCCGCCAGCTTTACCGCGCGCCAGCGGCGCTCACCGGCAATGAGCTGGTAGCGGTCTTCATCAAGCCGCCTCACGATGACGGGTTGGATAACGCCCAGCGACTTGATCGACTCGGAGAGGTCCTTCAGTTCCTCTTCCTTGAACACCTTGCGGGGCTGGTAGTCGTTGGGAGTGATCTTCTTTACATCCAGCTCCACCACCTGCACACCGGCGGCCTGCTGGTCGGGTGTCAGGTCGGGGATCAGGGCGCCGATGCCCTTACCGAGTGCTGTTCTTGACATTCCTGAGAATCTCCTTTGCAAGTTTCAGGTAGCTCTGGGCTCCCCTCGAACGGATGTTGTATTCAATGATGGCCTTGCCGTGGCTCGGGGCCTCGCTGAGGGTGACGTTCCGGGGGATTATCGTCTTGAAAACCTTCTGTCCAAAATGCTTCTGGATGTCGCTGGCGACCTGGCCTGAGAGGTTGTTGCGGGCGTCGAACATGGTGAGGACGATCCCTTCCAGGGCGAGGTCGGGGTTGAGCGAGGTGCGGACGAGCTTGATAGTGTGGAGAAGGTGGCTTAACCCCTCCATGGCGTAGTATTCACACTGGAGCGGCACCAGCACCGAGTTGGCCGCGGTGAGCGCGTTAAGGGTAATGAGTCCGAGGGACGGTGGGCAGTCGATGATGACGAAGTCGTACTCTCCGGCAACCTTCTCCAGCGCCCTCTTGAGGATCGTTTCCCGCTGCGGATAGTTGATGAGCTCCAGTTCGGCCCCCAGCAAGTCTATCTTTGCCGGCAGGCAGTGGAGGTGTTTCAGGCCGGTCTCCCTGCGGACATTCCTGATGTTGTCCTCTCCCAGCAGGATATCGTAGATGCACTTCGCCAGCGAATGACGGTTGATCCCCAGTCCGCTGGTGGCGTTCCCCTGCGGGTCGGCGTCGATGAGGAGCACCTTCTTTTCGGCTGCGGCAAGACAGGCGGCGACATTTACGGCGGAGGTCGTCTTGCCGACTCCGCCCTTCTGATTGGCAACGGCGATGATTTTTGTCATGGGGTGCAAAGCTACCATAAACGTCGGGTGAAAGGAAGAGGATGATTGCGGTGGCAGGGGATGGCATGTCCGGATTGTTTCAAAAGGGGAACAGTGCGAGTGAAGTGTGAATAAATGTTAATGTTTCAATAAAAACAAGGGGATTGTTCATTCCTGGATCATTTATGTTGAATTTCTGAAACACAAAAGGATAAATGCGGTCTTAATTCTATCTCATTGAAATAACATGCAAAATGTCTATTTGGCACGATCGTTGTAGTAGGGGTCAGTCTTAGCAGCGGCTGAAACATCATGATAACGCAACGGAAGGAGGTGCCGCGGACATATAGCGGATTAGAGCAACAGTCATTAGGCAACTGATTGGTAACTTACAAAAAATGGAGGATATGTAGATGATGAAAAAAACGGTTTCACTGGCAGCAGCAGGAGTAATGACGATGATAGCGGCCATGGCGTTCGCTGGTGAAGGACACAATCATTCCAATGCCCACTCGGCGGCCAAGGTTAACGGCAGGGTGGTCATTGCCAAGTCCAAGACCGAGCAGCCTCCGAAGGATGCCTCGAAGATAAAGACCTTTACCCTGGATGTGGAGAATGTGGAGATCGAAGTCGCTCCCGGCATTAAGACCCTGGCGTGGGGCTACAAGACTCCGGATGGCAAACCGTCGGTGCCGGGTCCTGAGATTCGCGTGAAGGAAGGGGATTATGTCAGGGTGATCCTGAAGAATACCCATGCCCTTCCCCACACGGTCCACTTCCACGGCGCGGACACCCCCTTTGATATGGATGGCGCCGAGACGTCGCAGGCAGAAGGGATTGTCAACGGCGAGACCTTTATTTATGAGTTTTATGCCCATGTCCCGGGAACTCACTTCTACCATTGCCACTACCAGACACTGTCGCATCTGGATATGGGGATGTACGGCGCTTTTATCGTGGAGCCGAAGAAGGCCGACAAGGTCAAGTTCGACAAGGAGATCATGCTCTTCCTCGACGAGTGGAGGGTGGGTGCGGACAAGGATAACTTTGCCCTTCAGAACGGTTGGCCCTACGGCTACAACTACTTCACCATCAACGGCAAGGGGTTCCCGATGACCGAGACGGTGGAGTTGAAGAAGGGCGAAGTGCTCAAGATCAGGATGGCGAATGCGGGCTACATGTACCATACCATGCACCTGCACGGTCACAAGTTCCTCGTGACCCACAGTGACGGTGTGGAACTGAATGCGCCTTACTGGAAGGATACGCTGAGCATCGGACCCGGCGAGCGGTACGATGTCATCATGAAGGCGGACAACGACAGCGGCGTCTGGATGTTCCATGATCACGTTGTGCCGGCGGCCAGCAATAACGGCCAGTATCCCGGCGGTCTGACCATGCTTATCAAGTATTGATCCTGAGATTCCGCCCCGTTGCCCTCTCGGGACGGGGCGGAATGTATGGAAAAAATTCAAGTAAGTGCCGGATATGCCGATAGAATTAACAAGATGCAAAGAGGCCCGCTGGGCAAGAGACCTCGGAGCGATGAAAGGAGGATGGGAAATTGAGCCCATGATGTGATGTGTCATGAAAAAAATTCTGCTTATGCTTTTATTTGCTGTTGTTTCGACAACGGCATGGGCGTCACAGCCCGACCCGGCGGAGTTCCAGCAGTGGGACTGCAAATATCGCTTCGTCGATATCGATCAGGACGATAACCCGGATGTGATTCAGGTTCACTACTACAGTCCGGAAGAAAATAATTCGTCCGATGTCGATGCATACTATCTGATAGATACCAGGGAACTAGTAAAGGTCGTCTGGACTGACAATGACGGCTCCGAACAGACCTGGTCAAAAGGCTTTACCGTTCCTGAGCATGCTGCCACGGCAGCTGCCAGTGAAGAAGTGGTAGAGCGGAGCTTCTGATCCGCCCCCACAACACTGTCTACATGATGCGAGAACCGATGGTCTCCCGTTGGTTCTCGACTGATTCAAACCCTTCCATGCGGCTCGGTTTCCGAGGCCGATCTTTTTTTGTCTTCCCCGTTTTTCAGGGCGTTCTTCTTCCCAACAGTAGCAATTATCGCGGTTAATATTTATTAATCACTCTTCCCGCTGTCTCACGTTGACACAAATCCCCGCGTTTTGGTAATTTACCGACCCTGTTCATATCCTGACAGAAAGGGGGGAATAGGTGACAACCTGTTGTGTCCGGTAATAAAGAACTCTTAATATTTCATGGAGAATAATTAAATGATACGTCTGAAAAAGATTGTTGCTGGCGCAGGTTTGTTGTCAATGCTGGTTCTGCCCTTTTCCGCAGGCCATGTGTTCGGCTCGGAGCAGGGCGGTGGAGTTTCCCCCGATGAGGCCCTCAAGAAACTGATGGACGGGAATGCCCGCTATGTTGAAGGGAAAGGAAAGACCGCCGATCTGAGCGAGGTCCGCCGTCAGGAACTGACCAAGGGGCAGAAGCCGTTCGCTATCATCGTGAGCTGCTCCGATTCCCGTGTTGCCCCTGAGCATCTCTTTGATCAGGGCTTGGGTGATCTTTTTGTTATCCGTGTTGCCGGCAATGTCGTTGACCAGGATGAGCTGGGCAGCGTGGAGTATGCCGCCGAGCACCTCGGTACCCAGTTGATCGTCGTGCTTGGTCATGAGAAGTGCGGCGCCGTCAAGGCTACCATCGACACCGGTGGCAAGGCCGATGGCAACATTGGCGCCATTGTGAAGAAGATTGCCCCGGCTGTTGCCGCGGCCAAGAAGACGGCGAAGGGTGACGATCTCCTTAACGCCTGTGTACAGGAAAATGCGAAGAAGACCGCCAGGGATCTGGTTTCGAAGAGCAAAATCCTGAAGCATCTTGCCGGGGAAGGCAAGGTCAAGATTCTTGTCGGCGAGTATATGCTCAGCACCGGCAAGGTTGAGATGATCGAGACCGCTGCCGCCAAGGGTGGAGACAAGCACAAGCACTAATTGCAAGCGGTATGATTGCAGTTGAAAGGCCGGAGGCCCTGAAGGGTCCCGGCCTTTTTTCATGGATTGACAACCCTGAGACTCTTCAACTATACTCTCACCTCTTTAAAAGAAAGACAGGCGGGCGTAACTCAGCGGTAGAGTGCAACCTTCCCAAGGTTGAGGTCGCGAGTTCAAATCTCGTCGCCCGCTCCAGTAGAATAGTCGGGGGTATCCCCGCTCAACATAAGTAAGGTGGTCTATCGGGGAATCCCGTTAAAATCGGGAGCTGCCCCGCAACTGTAACCGGCGAATCTTATCCCTCACACGCCACTGGTCATACCGATCGGGAAGGCGGGGAAAGGTGTTGACCCGGGAGCCAGGATACCTGATGGACCCGCTGTTTGCTTGAGCCTTCCGAGGGGGAGGGGAGCAAGGGATTGTTATTAAATCCCCGATCTCTCCCCTACCCTTGAAGAGATCGGGGATTTTTTATTTCTGGAGCCTTCATGACGCTTGATCAGGGACTCGTCCATGTCTACACCGGCGACGCCAAGGGAAAGACGACCGCTGCCTTTGGCCTGGCATGCCGCGCCGCGGGCCACGGCCTGCGGGTCCTCTTTGCCCAGTTTTTCAAGGGGGGTGTCAGTGAGTCGGGCGAGGCGGGCATTGCCCGGCAGGTTCCCAATCTTACCGTTCAGCGGTTTGACCAGGTGCACCCGCTCTTTTCCGGCGGTGGCGACGAGGCGACTCTCAAGGCAACTATTCGCCGCGATTTCGAACAGGTGACGACCCTCGTGCTGTCGGGGGCATACGATGTCGTGGTGCTCGATGAGATCAACAATGTGGTCTCTCAGGGATGGATGGAGATAGCGCCGCTGCTGGCCCTTATCGAGAGCAGGCCGGCGAATGTCGAGCTGGTGCTTACCGGGCGGTCGGCGCCTGGTGAGGTAGTCGCCGCGGCCGACTATGTAACGGAGATGCGCATGGTCAAACACCCGTTCAAGGATTCGGGCATCGCCGCGAGAAAGGGGATAGAGTACTGATGGCCGGACAGCTTATTCTCGTATTGGGCGGAACGCGGTCGGGCAAAAGTATCTATGCCCTTAGAAGGGCCGAGGCAATGGGTGACCATCGTCTCTATATCGCGACGGCTGAAGCACGCGACGACGAAATGATGGCGCGGATAGAGCAACACCGCAAACAGAGGGGAGAGGGCTGGCGGGCCGCCGAAGAGCCTCTGGACGTGGCCGGTGTCCTTGAGGTGACCGAGGAAGGGACCGTGGTTCTTCTGGACTGCCTTACTTTCTGGGTGGCCAATGCCATGGCAATGGAGGTAAATTCGGGAATCGACTCCAAGGCATTTTTGCAGGGGCAGATCAGGAATGTTCACACAGCAACACAAGATAGGGGTTTCAGGATTCTCATCGTCTCCAACGAGGTCGGCATGGGGATTGTCCCGGACAATGCCCTGGCGAGGAAGTTCCGTGACCTGGTGGGTGACATGCACCAGATGATTGCCGAGCTGGCGGACGAAGTCTATCTGGTGGTGGCGGGTCTGCCGCAAAAACTAAAATAACCGCAGGGGACAGTGAAGAATGTCGCTTCTGGAAACTACGCTTAAAGAGATCAAGCCGATAAATCCTTCTTACCACGAACAGGCCCAGTCGATCCTCGACCGGCAGGCCAAGCCCCAGGGGAGCCTTGGCAGGCTCGAGGAGTTCGGTCGCCGGTACGCGGCGATCCGCGAGAACCTGAATCCGATATTGAACAAGAAGGCCATATTTACCTTTGCCGGGGATCACGGCGTGGCTGACGAAGGGGTAAGCGCCTTCCCGAAAGAGGTGACGCCGCAGATGGTCTTCAACTTCCTGCGCGGCGGGGCAGGGGTGAACGTCATCGCCCGGCATGTGGGAGCCGAGGTGGTGGTGGTCGATATCGGCGTAGATTACGAGTTTGAGCAGGCCGACGGGCTTGTCTGCAAAAAGGTTGGTAGGGGGACGGCGAATATGGCCGTGGGGCCCGCCATGAGTCGGGATGACGCGGTAAAGGCCTTGGAGGTCGGCATCGAACTGGCGCAACGCTATGCTGGCAAGGGGTATGACATACTGGGTACGGGCGATATGGGCATCGCCAACACCACTCCGTCCAGCGCCATTGTCGCCGTCTTTACCGGTAAGACGGTTGAGGAACTGACCGGGCGGGGCACAGGCATTAACGAGGCTGCATGGGCCCACAAGGTGTCGGTCATCAAGAGGAGCCTCGAGGTGAACCGGCCCGACCCGAAAGACGCTCTCGACGTACTCGCCAAGGTAGGCGGTTATGAGATCGCCGGTATTGCGGGGCTCATCCTCGGCGGGGCGTCCCGCCGTATCCCCGTGGTGGTGGATGGCTTTATCTCTACTGCCGGTGCGCTGGTTGCCACGGAATTGTGCCCTCTCGTCAGGGACTATATCTTCATGGCCCACAAGTCGGTGGAGATAGGACACCAGTCTGCCCTGGACAAAATCGGGCAGCGACCCTTTGTCGATCTGGACATGCGGCTTGGCGAGGGCACGGGTGCCGCGCTGGGAATTAATCTTGTCGAGTGCGGGGTTAAGGTGCTCACCGAGATTGCCAGTTTTGACGCGGCGGGTGTAACCGAAGCAGACGAGAAGCTCAAGCGGGCTCACTAAGCCGCGTTAAAGGGAACCATGCGCCGTTTTCTCACCGCCTGGAACTTTCTGACCGTTATTCCTCTCTTGCCTCCCCGGGACTTGAAGGCTGACGATATTGCATGCGGGATGGCCTTCTTCCCTGCGGTAGGGATTGTTCTTGGGCTGCTCATGGCCGGCGTGTGGTGGTTTGCAAGCCCCCATCTGTCAGTCAGTGTCTTGGCTGCGCTGATCCTGGCCTTGCCGGTGGTGCTTACCGGCGCTATTCACGTGGACGGTTTTGTGGACACCCTCGACGGCCTCGCTGTGATGGGTGACCGGGAACGGCGGCTGGCAGTGATGAAGGACAGCCGCATCGGCGCGGTGGGAGCGGTGGGGCTCGTTCTCCTCTTCCTGCTGAAACTGGAAGCGGTGAAAGTGTTGAACGTTGAAACGGCGCTGGCTGCTTTGGTTCTGATGCCCACTGTCGGACGATGGGCCATGGTAATGACCGCTTGGCGGTCGCGCTATCCAAGGTCCGACGGGACGGGCAAGGCATCGGTGGAGGCGCTGGGAGGGCTGGAAGTGGCGGCGGCATCGGTCATTGCCGCGGTTCCGGCGATCTATCTGCTCGGGGTTGGATTGGTTGCCCCTCTTGTCCTGGTCGTTGCCGGCGTGTTGGTGATTCGCTGGTTGGCCCACAAGAGTTTCGGCGGCGTGACCGGCGATGTTATCGGCGCATCCAATGAATGCGCAGAAGTGTTGTTTCTCCTTGGAGTTCTATTATGACGCCGGCAAGGCTTTTCTTTTTCCGCCACGGCGAAGTGGCCAACGCGCACGAGAAGCGCTACAACGGCCAGACCGACGTTGCCCTCAGCCCCAGAGGCGAGGAACAGTCAGCGGCCATGCCTTCGCGGCTCAAGGCATTTCTCGATTCAAAGGCTCCGGCTGCCGTTTACTCCAGCGACCTGGTTCGTTCCCGGGTGGGTGCGGGGCATGTAGCGGCGGCCTTTGGTCTCACGCCCATTGTCGTGCCGGAGCTCAAGGAACGCTCATTCGGCCACTGGGAAGGGTTGACCTGGGATGAGATTCAGGCGCGATATCCGAGCGAGTGGGCGGCCTACATGGCCGACGTCCCAGGCTATACACCGCCCGGCGGCGAAAGCTTCCGCGGTATGAGCGAACGGATCCTGGGGGCGGTCAGGCAAATCGCGGCCCGTCATGCCGGTGAGCCGGTGGCGATGGTGATCCACGGCGGGGTAAACCGGATTATCCTTTGTGATGCACTGGGCCTCGATCTCGCCCACATCTTCCGGCTCGATCAGTACTATGCCTGCCTCAACATCGTGGAGATGTATGAGAATACGGCAGTGGTGCGCCTCATGAACAGCGTAGACGAGGGCGATGCGCACAGGTTGATTCGCTGATGGGAAACCGTATCCCGACCATCGTCATCGCCGCGCCGCAGAGCGGCTCGGGCAAGACCACCGTGGCCCTGGGGCTCATGGCGGCGCTTAAGGCCCGAGGATACCTTGTACAGCCTTTCAAGGTGGGACCGGACTTCATCGATGCGGGTCATCACACCCGGATATGCGGACGCCCTTCGCGGAACCTCGACAGCTGGATGATGGGGGAAGAGGGGGTGCGGGAGGCCTTCAACCGCGGGGTTCAGGGGGCCGATATCGCCGTCATCGAAGGGGTGATGGGGCTTTTCGACGGCTATGACGCTGATGGTGATGCTGGAAGTACTGCCCATGTGGCCAAACTGCTGGGTGCGCCGGTGCTGCTGGTGGTGGACGGCCGCAGCATGGCGAGGAGTGCCGGGGCGCTGGTACTGGGGTTCGAGAGTTTTGACCCTGATCTGCAACTGGCAGGAGTAATCTTCAACCGCATTGGCTCGGAGCGGCACGGCAAGTGGCTCCGTGGGGCAGTGAAAGGGCGGTGCCGGGCGAAGGTTCTGGGATGTCTTCCGCGTGACGGTGCCGTAACTATCCCGGAGCGCCATCTAGGGCTCTTGACGGCGGAAGAATCGGGCGCATTTGATTCCGTGCTGCTTAAGGAATGGCTGGAGCGTCATCTGGATCTGGATGAAATTGTCCGGTTGGCGCGGTCGGTTGATGTGGGGGTAGATTCCCGTGCCTACCCTGAAAGAGAGGGCGAACACAGGGGTTCGCCCCTACAAAAGCAAATCCGCATCGGCATCCCCATGGATGAAGCCTTCTGCTTCTATTACCAGGATAACCTCGATTTGCTGGAAGAGCTGGGGGCAGAACTGGTCTTCTTCAGCCCGCTGAAGGATTCAAGTCTTCCGCCGGACATCGACGGTCTCTATATCGGTGGCGGCTATCCCGAGGTCCACGCAGAAAGGCTTTCGGCCAATACCCCGCTTCGTGAAGAGATACGGCGGAGGAGCAGGGAAGGGATGCCGATCTATGCCGAGTGCGGTGGGCTTATCTATCTGAGCCGCGGTATCTACGGCAAAGATGGCAGTTTTCACGATATGGCGGGAATATTCCCCTTTGCAGTTCGTATGCGGGAGCGTCGGGTCGGGCTGGGGTATGTGACCGTGCAGTTCGAGGAAGACGGTCTCCTTGGCGCATCGGGGCAGGAGGTACGGGCCCACGAGTTTCACTATTCGGAGATTGTTGAAGAGGAAAAGGCCGGGGTCTCTACGGTCTGGTCGTTTATAAAACGGCCGGGTGAGGAGCCGAGGCCGGAGGGGTTTGTGGCCGGCAATACGCTGGCCACATACGCCCATATACATTTTGGTGCGGATGGAAATGTTGCGGAACATTTGTTGAAGCAGATTATTAGGCAAAAGGAGACAGTATGGCGACACAGTTAGAACTGGCAAAACAGGGCATCATAACCTCCCAGATGGAGACGGCGGCGGCTCAGGAGAAGTTGTCACCTGAATTTGTGCGACAGATGATCGCTGAGGGGAAGGTGGTCATTCCGTCAAATCCGAATCATAAATCAACCATCGTGCCCATTGGTAAGGGGATGCGGACCAAGGTAAACGCCAGCATTGGCACCTCTTCCGACATCGTCGACATCGAGGCCGAATGCCGCAAGGCACGGGCCGCCCAGGAAGAGGGGGCCGATACCCTGATGGAGCTCTCCGTCGGTGGCGACCTGGATGAAATTCGGCGTCGGGTGCTGGCCTCCACAGATCTTCCTGTAGGTACGGTGCCGCTGTATCAAGCCTTCTGTGAGGCTGCCAAGAAGTACCACAGCCCCAACAAGCTCCCCGAGGAGCTGCTCTTCGAGATCATCGAGCGGCAGTGCGAGGACGGCATCTCCTTCATGGCCATCCATTGCGGCATCAACATGTACACCATCGAGCGGCTCAAAAAACAGGGCTATCGGTACGGCGGCCTCGTCTCCAAGGGCGGTGCGACGATGGTAGGGTGGATGCTCTCCAACAACAAGGAAAACCCGCTCTACGAGAAGTTCGACAGGGTGGTGAGCATCCTCAAGAAATACGATGTGGTGCTGAGCCTGGGCAACGGCCTGCGAGCCGGGGCTATCCACGACTCCTCCGACCGCGCCCAGGTGCAGGAGCTGATCATCAATTGCGAGCTGTCTGAAGAGGGCCAGAAGATGGGCTGCCAGATGATGGTCGAGGGGCCGGGGCATATCCCGCTGGATGAGATCGAGGCCAACATCATCCTGCAGAAGCGGATGAGCAACGATGCGCCCTATTACATGCTGGGACCGCTGCCCACTGACATCGGCGCCGGCTACGACCACATCACCTCGGCCATTGGCGCGGCATCGTCGGCTCGCTTTGGCGCCGACCTCATATGCTATATTACTCCTGCCGAGCACCTTGCCCTTCCCAACGAGGAGGACGTGCGGGTAGGTGTCCGCTCCACCCGGCTGGCGGCCCATATCGGCGATATCTCCAAGTATAAGGAACGACGCCAGCGCGACATGGCGATGAGCAAGGCGCGGCGTGAACGGCGCTGGGATGAGCAGTTCGACCTTGCGCTCTTCGGCGATGAAGCGCGGAAGATCCGCGACAGCCGTACACCGGAACTCGAAGATACCTGCACCATGTGCGGCAAGTTTTGCGCCCTGGACAACGGCAACCAGTATTTTGAAGAGGACCTGAAGGTGGGAGAAAAGGCCTGATCTTTCTGATATCTTGACGGTTTGCCTGAAAAGGCATAATCTTGTTGAAGTAATTGACAGAATCATCTGAACTGCTCAAGACTTCCGGAATACGAGCCGAAAAAGAGAACACCATTGCGCCCGCCTGTCGCGGCCATCTCTTCATAAGCTCTTTTCGACCGTCAAGCCGGACGATGAGTCCGGGTTGGTACAGATTACAGAAAGGTATCGAGTGCTCTTTTTCGGCAAGAGTAACAAAATATCGCTTCTCCTTACGCAGATCAGGACTACCTACGATGAGGCCGAACTTGCGGAGCTGGTGAAGTCTGTTGTGGCCCACGGCAAGAGCGCCTTCAAGCCGACCGTTGATGCCCTCAAGGACAACCAGCTTGGGGCCCAGGATGGTGCCGCCATCTTTTCAGGCATTTATGATCGTTCCATGCTCAAGGACCTCCTCTCTCTCCTCGGTGAAGACCAGAAAGAATTGCGCAAGGCCGCCATGGAGACCCTTGTCGCCCAAGGTGGAGACGAAGCTGTTCCCCTGCTCTGCGAGAGCTTGTTGAGCGGCAGCTGGCAGATGAGAAGCACGGTGGTCGATGGTCTCAGCCGCATTGGCGGGCCGGAAGTAATCGGCCGGATGGCTGAGATTTTCAAGAACAAGGATCGCGATATACGAAAGGCTGCCTTTGAAGTAATCTGCCGTGTCGGTGGTTCCCGCGCGACGGACCTCCTGATCGCGGCGTTGAAAGATGAAAACAGTCTTATCCGACAGAAGGCGATGAATGAGATAGGGAAACTGCGGGAACCGAGGGTGGCTCCGCATCTTATTTCAGCCCTGAAAGACGATGACGTAGTGGTGCGCATCAAGGCAATCGAGGCCCTCGGTCTGTTGCAGGAACGGTCGGCGGTGCAACCTGTACTGGGCCTGTTAAAAGACGGCAACATGCTGGTGAGGCAGAAGGCGGTTTTCGCCCTCAGCAGGTTGTGCACTGCTGAAGAGGTGCCCGCCCTCCTGGAGTTCATGAAGGAGTCGGACGTCAATATCCGCCGTTCCGCTACTGAAGTCATGGCTGCCATAGAAGACCCGACAAAAGGGAAGACCCTGGTCAGGGCACTGAAGGATGAAGACTGGTGGGTGAGAGAGCTGGCCGTTGAGGCACTTATCTCCGTCGGCGGCCAGCAGGTGGTGGACATGCTCCTCGCCCTGCTGAAGGATGAAGATGAGAATATCCGGCGCAGCGCCGTGGAAATAATGAACTATATAGGGAATGAAAGCGTCGTCGATGCCCTCATTCCGCTGTTAGGCGACCCTGACTGGTGGATAAAGGAGCGAACGATCTCCGCCCTCGGAAAGATCGGGGATAAAAAGGCCATTCCTCATCTTGCCGCCTTGTGCAATGACAAGGAGTGCCGCTGGATTGTGGCTCAGGCATTGAGCAATTTTGAGGATGAGGCCGTACTGGAGCCGCTTTTGAACCTGATGCATGACCAGAACAAGCAGGTAAAGATAGAGGCAATCAAGGCGTTGGGGAAGCTCAAACGATCCGAAGCGGCGCCTTTTCTTATGAATCTGGCAGAGTCAGAGGATAAGGAAGTAAGCACTGAGGCCAAGGCAGCCCTGAAAGCCATGGGGGTTTCTATTTCGACCCAGTGAATGAGCTGCGCTCACTATGATAATGACCGAATGTTATAAAAAAGCGGCAGGAGAAAACCTGCCGCTTTTTATGTATCTGCTACTTGAGGATCGGCCTGGCGTTGACAGGCTGCACAGGACGGTTCGTGGGGTGGTGCATGGTGTGCTCGAACTCCTTGATCTGATCCTTGGAGGCAGTTATCGGATTTTTCATAACAATCCAGCGTACACCCTCGGAGCAGGGGGGAGTGGTAAGCGAACCATTGAAACGGTAATAGTCCTTGCTGTCGGGCAGAACACCCGTAGCCTTGAGGTCACCGCTCAGCGCATTCTTCTCGCCTTCCTTGCGAGGCATCTTCTTCCATACTGCCGCAAGCTGGGAATTGGCTGCCCCTTCCTTGAACATGATACCGATTACCGCCAGGTTGCCGTTCTTGTCGGCATGCACGAGGTGCAGCTCCATGGGGAATGATTCACCGTTGATGGTGTTCTCGCTGGGGTAGTGCAGGTGATACTGCTTCAGCTCAAACTCGGTGTTATCGATGGTGATTGTGCTCCCCTTGGCAAAGTTTACCTGGATCGCATGGCCGTTGTTGAGTACTTCCGTGCTGGAAGAGGTGTAGTTGATCTTGACTGCGTCAAGTTGAGCCTCAATAGCGGTCTTCGTATCGATGTTGATGGGA
The DNA here is from genome assembly GCA_029859385.1 of Nitrospirota bacterium. Lineage (GTDB taxonomy): Bacteria > Nitrospirota > JAOUDF01 > JAOUDF01 > JAOUDF01 > JAOUDF01. Next base: position 6,496 of record JAOUDF010000006.1, on the reverse strand, counting down.
GACTGATTCATCCCGGCGCATGCAGAAAATTTCGAATCGAGAGTTGCCCAATGATCCGGACCGGTATTACCCGAATAAGTCCAGTGGCCACCGCCACTCGCATATGCTGAACCACCTGCCAGAATGGATGCTGCTGCCAGCAGTGCTGCAAATTTCTTCATGCGTTTCCTCCCCCTCGGTTTAAAAGATTCTTTCTGCACGGAACGGAATGATCCGCACGCTGGCTCTAATTTTCCGAGAGAAAGGATGACGACTTTCCGGGTGGATGTCAAGAAGATTGGACTACAAACGAATAGCAGTGGTTAAAAGTTCTACAATCTGTTGAATCATTTCGATTTGCAAAGAAGAATTGATTCCAACAGTTGAGCCATTGCTGATTTACAGGATTCAGGCTTATTACGGGAATGACTCAGGAGCAGTGTTTTTGCCGACGATGATTTCTTTTGTCTGAAGCTGTCCAGTGTTGTCGCTTGTCGCAGGTTGGCCGGCGATAACAGGCCTGCCACGTTTATCCTTGCAAACCTCGATGCGATCGGTAAATCGCTTTGCCGGTATCCCCATTTCTCTGATGATTTCGATAGATTGTACAAAGCATTCACCTCTCTGGAACAGCGGAGTGGCTTTGATCACAAGATCTCCATCACTCCTGACCTGACGCCAGATTGCGGTAGAGTCTTTTGAAAATGCCATTATCGAGGCTTCTCGTGCAGCGTCGTCAACTGTCAATTCACACTTGGTAGGGAGCGCCTTTCTGGCATTCGCCTGCGTGGCTATGCCGCCACCGACAGCCGCGACCAGAGATCCAAGCGGGTTTAATACTAATCCTGCTATGCCCAGGGGAACTGCCGTAAGCAGGTTTCTTTGAATGTTATCCTTGTGGGTATCGTAGGCGTAGCACTCTTTCGCCGAGAGGTCTCGCTTGGAGAGCAACTGATTCTTTGAGGCAACGTCGACGGTGGCGCATGCTGAAAGCCCTATCGTCAGGGCGAAAATGAGCAGCGGATTTATAATTCTTATGAGTAGTGATGCGTCTCGACGTCCCATTTCAGTTACCTCTGTGTAGCTGGTGTTGCAAAATTGCCACTGGTCTGGAAAGAACTTCCCAGTCAAAGTTCTTCCCGTATCCGATGGTTTTCATCAGAGTCGCGTCAAACTCCTTTGAAATCAAGTGATTACCGTAGTGATGCATCGGAAACTCCTGGTATTGCTCCATTTGCCAGTGATCTAATATGATAAATACAGCAAACATTGTGCCATAGTAGCTGCTTTATGGGTGGATCTAGGGCTTCTCGAGACGGCTCTCCCTTAGTACTGGACCTGTCTTGAAAATAGTGATGCTCTGCGCGTTTACATACAGCCTGGCGAATGAGACGAAGGGGTTGTCTCCCTCCGGTTCCCTGATGGTGAATCCGTTTATCTCCACGGAGAGCATGGAGGGATTTATCTTCACCTTGTCGATGGAAACGGGGCGGTGAAGCTGCTCGGAGAGCTTGTTGACGAGCACCGCTTTGATGATCGGCGGCAGAATGAAAAAGCCGGTAATGGTAAAAACGGCCAGTAAGACTAATGAGGCCAAGGGCAGCTTTTTTCGGAGATATCTTTTCTGGTAGTCTCACAGGGTTTGCTCCCGGCTGTTTTATCGTCCAGTTTGCATAGTATACCCTTTTCTTCCCGACAGTATAAATCATGCCGTGTCGTTTTGAGCGATTTGCATCCTGTTGGTCAAGTATTTGCTTGACAAGGAATGGTCACCATGCTAATTTGCACGGCGTTTTTCAAGCCTTGGCAACATCAGCCATTTTCTCTTGTCTCTCAGGTGTTTATGATAGATATCGATTACACTCTGCTTGTACAGATGGTCAACTTTCTGGCCATCATGGTTGTTCTCCACTTCTTCCTTTACCGCCCCATGAAGAAGCTGTTCGAGGAGCGGGAGCGCCGTATCAACACGGCGTTGGCCGAAGCCGAGTCGATAAAGAAGCAGGCCAATGGTCTTCTCACGGACTACGACGAAGCCCTCAAGCATGCCAAGGTAGAGGCGCACAACATGTTCGCGCTGCTTTCCCTGGAGGGTTCCCAGGAACAAAAGATGGCAGAAGAGGGCGCCAGGGCAAAGGCCTCGGCGGCCATGGATTCAGCGGTTGCCCAGATAGGGACCGAATCGGCGAAGGCCCGGGAGATTCTGCGCGGCGAAGTCAATGCAATTTCCGGCGGGATTGTGGCAAAGCTTCTGGGGAGGTCCATTTGAGGCGCATAGCGGGCAGTCTGGCAACGGTTTCCCTTTTCATCATGATGACTGTCCCTGCTTTTGCAGCTGAAGGGGCATCCCACGGTTCGTTCATGTCCTCCTGGGGCTGGCGGATCATCAACTTCTCCATCCTTGTTTTTGTCATTGTCTACTTTGGCGGTAAGCATATGCGGGAGTACTTCGCAAACCGCACGAAGAAGATTGAAGGGGCAATAGAGAATTCACAAAACGCTATTGAAGAAGCAAAGAAGTCGCTGGCCGAAATCGAAGGACGGGTTCGCAACCGTCAATCCGAGGTCGATGCCATCCTCTGCGTGGCCCGGGAAAACGGTGAGCGGGAGAAGGCGAGGCTGATCGCCGAAGGGCGGAAGGTCGCCGACGAGATCGTGAAGCAGGCCGAGGGGCGCATAGCCCTCGAAGTGAAGAAGGCGAAGGATGCAATCAGGACCGAGGCAGCATCTATGGCGGTGCAGATGGCCGAGGAGCTGCTGAAGAAGAATGTTACGGCAGACGACCAGAAGAGGATGGTGGACGACTATCTGGCGGGCGTGGGAGGCAGTCGATGAGTGATCTGGTGCTGGCGCGCCGCTATGCCAGGGCATTCCTGGAAGTGGCGGAGAAAGATGGCAAGGCTGAAGCGGTGCTGGCTGATCTGGAAGGGTTTGCTTCTCTTCTTGGTGAGGCGAAGAACTTGCGTGCAGTGTTCAGCAATCCGTCATTTACCGCCGCTGAACGCGGCAAGGTTCTGGGCGGCGTACTCGACAAGGCATCCCTGTCTCCTTTGAGCAGGCAGATCATTGAGTACCTTCTGGCCAAAGGGCGGCTGCTGATTACAGGCGATATCTGTGCTGCCTACCGGGCTCTTCTGGACGAGCGGTCGGGCAGGAAGCAGGCGAAGGTGGTATCGGCCGTTGCCCTCGGCAATGAGCAGATGAAGGCCCTCGAGGCGAAGCTTTCCTCAGTGGTGGGCGGCAAGGTAGAGGTTTCCGTCGAGACCGACACGGCACTCATCGGGGGGCTGGTGGTCAGCATGGGGGGTACCGTATACGACGGCAGCATCCGGAGCCAATTGGACAAATTGAAGACAGCGTTGCTTTAAGTTCTTTTTTCAAAAAGGGGTGGGGAAACAATGCAGATCAGAGCGGAAGAGATCAGTGAGATTATAAAGGGGCAGATCTCCGGGTTCGAGAAGGGTGTAGATGTCAGCGAAGTCGGCACCGTGGTAACGGTGGGCGACGGTATCGCCAAGATCTACGGCCTGGAGAAGGCAATGGCCAGTGAACTCCTCGAGTTCCCCAACGGCGTCGTCGGCATGGCGCTCAACCTTGAAGAAGACTGCGTCGGCGCCGTTCTCTTCGGTGAGACCACCCTGGTAAAGGAAGGCGACACCGTCAAGAGGACCGGCCGTATTGCCGAAGTCCCCGTAGGTGACGCCATGGTGGGCCGCGTAGTGAACTCCCTCGGCCAGCCCATCGACGGCAAGGGACCCATCAAGACCGACGAGTTCCGTCAGATCGACGTGGTTGCTCCCGGCATCGTCCAGAGGCAGCCGGTTAAGCAGCCGCTCCAGACCGGTATCAAGGCCATCGATGCCATGATCCCCGTCGGCCGCGGCCAGCGTGAGCTGATCATCGGCGACCGTCAGACCGGCAAGACCGCCGTCGCCATCGACACCATCATCAACCAGAAGGGCCAGGACGTCATCTGTATCTACGTCGCCATCGGCCAGAAGCGTTCTACCGTTGCCCGCGTCATCAAGACCCTTGAGGAGCACGGCGCCATGGATTACTCCATCGTCGTCGCCTCTACCGGTAGTGAGCCGGCGCCGCTTCAGTTCATCGCCCCCTACACCGGGTGCGCCATGGGTGAATTTTTCCGTGATAACGGCAAGCATGCCCTCATTATTTATGACGATCTCTCGAAGCAGGCCGTTGCTTACCGCGAACTCTCCCTGCTGCTGAGAAGGCCTCCCGGTCGTGAAGCGTACCCCGGCGACGTCTTCTATCTCCATTCCAGGCTTCTCGAAAGGGCGGCCAAGCTCTCCGACGCCCTTGGCGGCGGATCGCTGACCGCGCTCCCCATCATCGAGACCCAGGCGGGCGACGTTTCGGCATACATCCCGACCAACGTTATCTCTATCACCGACGGACAGATCTACCTCGAGACCAGCCTTTTCTACTCAGGCGTACGGCCCGCCATCAACGTGGGTCTTTCCGTTTCCCGCGTCGGCGGCAGTGCCCAGATCAAGGCCATGAAGCAGGTATCCGGTACCCTTCGTCTCGATCTCGCGCAGTACCGCGAACTGGCGGCCTTCGCCCAGTTCGGCAGCGATCTCGACAAGGCAACCCAGGCCCAGCTCGGCCGCGGCCAGCGTATGGTGGAGCTGCTCAAGCAGAGCCAGTACGAGCCTCTTTCCGTCGAAGACCAGGTGCTGGTCATCTTCGCCGGCGCCAACGGCTATATCGATGACATTCCCGTCGAGGCGGTAAGACGGTTCGAGAAAGAACTGCTCCAGTTCCTGCGGCTCAAACACGATGACCTGAGGACCGACATCAGGACCCGCAAGCAGATCGACGACGAGAACAAGCCGAAGGTCAAGGCTGCCCTCGAAGACTTTAAGAAATCCTTTGTGGCTTAGGCGCTAATAGCAAGGAAAGACTGATAAATCATGCCGTCACTATTGCCCATAAAACGCAGGATCGCCAGCACCAAGAACACCACTCAGATTACCAAGGCCATGAAGATGGTTGCGGCCTCGAAGCTGAGGAAGGCCCAGGAGAGGATCCTGGAGGCCAGGCCTTATGCCCGGGGAATGATGGGTGTGCTCTCGAGCCTCGCGAAGAATCTCAACAAGGAGTACCACCCCCTTCTTGACCGCCGGGGTACCGGAAAGATAGAGGTGATAGTACTGACCTCCGACCGCGGTCTCTGCGGAGGGTTCAATACCACCATCCTCAAGAAGGCTTCTGAGTTCATCCGGCAGAAGAAGGAGCAGGGAGGCCAGGTGGGCATGAGCGTCGTGGGGCGCAAGGGGAGGGAGTACTTTAAGCGCCGCGGTCTGGACGCCCGGATGGCATGGAGCGGCATATCCGGCAAGGTACAGTACGGTCATGCCGTCGAGATCGGTCAGGACCTCGAAAAACTCTATCTGGACGAAGGCATCGACGAAGTCTATGTGGTGTACAACGAGTTCAAGTCGGCCATCTCCCAGCAGGTGGTGGTGGAGAGGTTGCTTCCCATCGAACCGGAAGACGATGCCGGGACCATTACCGGCTCGTATATGTTTGAACCGTCTCCCGATGAAGTGCTGGAAGAGCTGCTGCCAAAGCACCTCCAGTTCCAGATATTCAGGATGCTGCTGGAATCGTCGGCATCCGAAGAGGGCGCGCGGATGACCGCCATGGACGCCGCCAACAAGAACGCCAAGGAAGTCATACGGCTTCTTACCTTGACATATAACCGGGCTCGCCAGGCCAACATCACCAAGGAGATTCTCGAGGTGGTCGGCGGTGCCGAGGCATTAAAAGGCTGATTAACGTAATAGAGAGGGAAAACGCGCGATGAGTGCCACTGTAACGAATGAGGGACGGGTTGTCAGGGTCATCGGCCCTGCCGTGGACGTGGAGTTTGAGGCCGGGAACCTTCCGGCTATCTACAATGCTCTGAAGATCACCGAGGGCGGGTTCAACCTTACGCTGGAAGTCGCGCAGCATCTGGGCGACAATCGGGTGAGGGCCGTCGCCATGACGTCGACCGACGGTCTCGTGAGGGGCTACAAGGTTTCCGACACCGGCGCCCCCATCTCCGTACCCGTGGGTGAGGCGGTGCTGGGCCGCATCATGAACGTGATCGGCGACCCCATCGACGAGAAGGGCCCCATCAATCCCAAGAAGCACCTGCCGATCCACCGTGAGGCCCCGTCCTTCGAAGAACAGTCTCCCAGTGTTCAGGTCTTCGAAACCGGCATCAAGGTCATCGACCTCCTCGCCCCCTACACCAAGGGCGGCAAGACCGGCCTCTTCGGCGGCGCGGGCGTGGGCAAGACCGTTCTCATCATGGAGCTCATCAACAACGTTGCCAAGCAGCACGGCGGCTACTCCGTATTCGCCGGCGTGGGCGAGCGTACCCGCGAAGGAAACGATCTCTACCTCGAAATGGAAGAATCGGGCGTTATCAATAAGGCCGCACTGGTCTACGGCCAGATGAACGAGCCGCCGGGTGCCCGGCTCCGCGTGGGTCTCTCGGGCC